>NZ_CAMFHL010000012.1 GCF_945952095.1 uncultured Arsenicibacter sp.
GCTTCTGGATGCTGTGCGGAAAGTAAACGACGATCCGGATATGGACGGTCTGATTGTTCAGCTGCCGTTGCCGGACCATATATCGGCTGATAAGGTAATGGAAACCATTGCGCCTGCCAAGGATGTTGACGGCTTCCATCCGATCAATATCGGCCGGATGGCCAAAGGGCTGCCAGCCTACATCTCGGCGACGCCGCAGGGTATTCTGGAAATGCTGAAGCGGTACGATATCGAAACGGCCGGCAAGCATTGTGTGGTGGTAGGCCGCAGCCAGATCGTTGGCTTACCGATGAGCATCCTGATGCAGCGCAACACGTATCCCGGCAACAGTACCGTAACAATTACCCACAGCCGGACAAAGAACCTGGCCGAAATCTGCCGCTCTGCCGATATTCTGGTGGCCGCGCTGGGTCGTCCGGAATTCGTGACTGCCGACATGGTGAAAGAAGGTGCAGTTGTCATTGACGTGGGTCTGGAGCGCGTGCCGGATGCGACTAAGAAAAGCGGCTTTGCCCTGAAAGGTGACGTAAAGTTCGACGAAGTAGCGCCGAAGGCAAGTTTTATTACGCCGGTGCCGGGCGGTGTTGGTCTGATGACGATCTGCTCGCTGATGCAGAACACCCTGAAATCAGCAAAACGAGAGATTTATCCTTAATTTCCGATATAAACAGATTCTGAAAAGCTGTGGAAACACAGCTTTTTTACATTCTACTCCGCATACTTTATGAAGCACATAACGTTTATTACTTTTCTCTTCCTGCTTGGTTTCCACACCTATGCCCAGCCTAAGCGGGAGTTCCGGGGCGCATGGATTGCGACGGTCGGCAACATTGACTGGCCCACGCGTAGAGGGTTATCGGCCGACCAGCAGCAACAACAGTTTATCAATATTCTCAATCAACATCAGCAGGCGGGCATCAATGCTGTTGTGGTACAGATCCGCAGTGTGTGCGATGCTACCTATCCAAGTACGCTGGAGCCGTGGGCTGAAGTACTGTCCGGAAAGCAGGGACAGGCCCCGCAGCCATATTACGACCCGCTTCAGTTTATGATCACCGAATGCCGGAAACGTGGTATGGAGTTCCACGCCTGGATGAACCCGTATCGTGCCGTTTCCAACATTACGACAGCCCAGCTGGACCCCGGCCATGTCGTCAGAACACACCCCGACTGGTTGCTGGCCCAGGGTAATCTGCGTATTCTGAATCCCGGGCTGCCGGAGGTCCGGAATTACGTGACAAAAGTGGTGATGGATGTGGTGCGTCGGTATGATGTCGACGGCATTCACTTCGACGATTATTTTTATCCGTACCCCCAGACCGGACTGAGCTTTTCCGACGACTCAACCTATGCCATTCACAACCGCGGTATTGCTAAACGCGACGACTGGCGGCGGGATAATATTGATCTGCTGGTAAAACAGGTTTCGGACAGCATTAAAGCCGTTAAGCCCTACGTGAAGTTCGGGATTTCGCCGTTCGGGATCTGGCAAAACCGGTCCGCGGCGCAGCCGCTCGGGTCAGCAACCAGCGGATTGCAGGGGTATAACGAGATTTATGCCGATTCGCGGAAGTGGATTCAGCAGGGCTGGCTCGACTACATTGCGCCACAGGTCTACTGGCATATAGGCTTTGCTGCTGCCGATTATTCCGTGCTGGTGCCGTGGTGGGACAACGTCATGAAAGCCTCGCCGGGCCGGCACCTGTACATCGGGCAGGCTGCTTACCGCGTGAATAACGATAGTAACGTCAATTGGCTGACACCCACTCAGATTCCGAACCAGATTCAGTTTAACCGGCAGATGGCCAATGTACAGGGCAATATTCTGTATAATACTACCTCCGTAACCAACAATCCGCTCGGGTTGCGGGACTCCCTGCGGAACCGGTTGTTTGCCCGGCCGGCGCTCCAGCCCGCCATGACCTGGAAAGATGCCGTGGCACCACCTGCCCCGACACTAACCGTAACCAGCGACCGGACAACCGCTACCCTGACCTGGACAAAACCACGGCCCGGCACCGGCCCCATGGACGTTGTCCGGCAGTTTGCGGTGTATCGCTTCCCGAAAGATGCACCGGTTGACTTATCGCAGGCCGCTTACCTGCTTGCGGTTTCACCGACTGACACAACCAGCTATACCGATGCGACCCTGCAACCCGGATTGCAGTATACCTACGTCGTAACGGCGCTCGACCGGCTCCATAACGAAAGTGCGCCGTCGAATCCGGTTTCCACAATGCTTATTCTGGGCGAAGAAGCCGCTTCAACGGCCGGAGCGCTGGTCAATGCGCCGAATCCGTTCAGTGAAGAAACCATGATCGCATACACCTTGCTGCGGGCGGGTAATGTCCGGCTGACAGTACAGGACCTGACGGGTCGTGAGCTGGCAGAGATCGTAAACGAACGGCAGGCTGCCGGTCCGCATCAGGTGATGTATCGGGCCGGGAACCTGCCGTCGGGCATGTATTTGCTGACATTAACGGTGAACAATGACCGGTTAAGCCGCCGGATGATTGTGCAGCCTTAGAAACCGATGTCCAGTACCAGTGGTTCGTAGGTCATGAGGCCGGTGTTCACATTATAGATCGTCCGTACCCCCACGCTGAACGGCTGCCGGAACCGGAGGACATTAAAGGTAAACGACAGATCGGCACCCACTGACTGAAACTGCTCCTGAAATGCCTGGCGCTGGCCCGATGAGGTCGGGTACATACTTTTTCCGCTGCCGGCATCCACAAAGCCGGCAGCTATAACCCGCTGGATATACAGCCAGCGGCCGATTGTCCAGTGCGGGCTGGCCAGTGGCAGGCGGTATTCCGCGCTGCCAACCAGCAACTGGTCATGACTGGTGTAGGCGTGACCACGCGGGAAAAATACCGTACTTGAGAAGCGGTACGTATTTGCCTCCAGCTGATTCTGCCGCTGGAAACCACCCCGCAGCCGGATGGAATGGTGTTTGCCGATGCCGGGTAAAAATAAATTGCCCTGTACCCCGAACTGCTGCCCCGACAGGGAACCGCCAAACGGCGTGTGCCGCAGCACCCCGGCGAGTGTAATACCCCAGCGTGGCGCCACATCGCGTTTGCTTTGTTTCAGCAGCAGCGAGTAGCTGACGCCGTAGGCCATGGCGGATACACTGCCTGCATTCCCGACTTCCGAGTAATAACGCCCCGGCAGGTTATACCCCTTTACCGACATCAGGTTATAATAGGCTGATACGTTCAGGTTTTGCCGGAATTTTGACTGGGTCAGCACAAACGGCAGCCGGATTCCGGCCGATAGCTGGTTGTATTGCCATGTATCCGAACGCAGGCTATCCAGCGGGGTCCGGCGGTCGATATAGATCGACGTTGTGCGGCTGCCGCTCTGGAACGTCAGGTCGAAGATTGGAAACAGGCCCTGGTAGCTTATTGCGCCGAACACCGTGCCCCTTTTCTCCGACTGATTATAGCTGTAGCCAACGGTTGCCTGGGTGGTTGCCAGTAAGTCCTGCGATTCGAGGGAGGCGGTGAAATTCTGGCCATCCGACGCGGCGGCCGGACCGAACCCCAGGAGGTTGAGCGCATGGGGTAACCGGCGGTACCGGCTAACGGCAAACGTGTCTTTCGGGAAAGGGCGGCTAAAGGCTGAAAGCGTTGCCTGGGCCCCCGGCTCCTTGTTGAGCGAAGGCCCGAAATAGCGGATGCTCTGGTCTTTTACCTGAGTAGTGGGTACCCATTCGGCCGGATTCAGTGCCATCTCGGCAATCCGGAAGCCGGTACCTTTGCGGCGGTCGGCGGTAAAATCCTGGAAGACCATCCGTTTCTGATCGGGTGAAACGGCGGCCTGGTACGCACCGAAAGGCCGTGAGGTCACCTGAAACGTCTGACCGTTGCGGGTATCAACGGCGTAAATATTGTCGATGCCCGATTGCGGAGAATTGTAGAGCACATAATCGCCCCAGGGCTGCGGGTGGCTGATGTTTTCCTGCGTCAGCGGCAACACATCAGTTTTCGTCCCCGACGCATAGTTAATGGCCTGTATGGTTTTGCCCGCCGGTGCCGACGTATTACCGTGTTTCTGGGTAATGACAATAATCGTCTGGTTATCGGCTTTCCAGCGCGGGTGCAGGTAAATGTCGTTGGCCGTGTTCTCAATTATGTTTACAATGCCACCGGCTTCGGCTTCGATGACAACCAGTTTATTGAGGCCCTCCGGTGTATTTTCGACGGCGACAATTTTAGAGCCATCCGGCGAGAGCGACACGGCGGTGTAGCGGCTCTTTTCGGAGAAGCGCTGTCCGTATGGCCCGAACAGTTTACCGGTTTTCAGGTCAAGTACCCGGATTTCCGACCAGACTTTCATGTTCCAGCGGGGCTGATACCGGTACTCCAGCCAGCAGGCCTTATTCCCGCCCGCCGAAAAATAGTCGGAATCGTTGAATAGACCGGGCACAAAGAGCTTTTGTTCTTTACCCGAGGGCGAAAGCGCAACCAGTTGTGTAATATCGCCCAACCCGCTTTTGACGGCGATGACGGAACTGTCTGACAGGTATTGCGGGTATTGGTAATTGGTAAAAACCACTTTACCATCCAGTCCTTTTTCGGGTTGCGATGCAAACGGGCGGGCGGGGGTCAAACGGAGGTTTTCCTGTTGTTTGCGCAGGGTCTCATCCAGATCGGCCATGGTCCGCCGGTACAGCTCTTCCACACGGTATTTTGTGACGGATTTGAGGCTGTTGGAAAAGGAAAACGGATAAAGCGGGAAGGCATAATACCGGTTCAGCACCGAGCTCCACGCATTGATGCCGTAATTGTTTTTGAGGTTCGTGCTCAGGAAATACCCAAGTACATAGTGGTCCGGAACATTGTCGCGATACGAACCGGCAACCGCTTTAGCGTAGTTAAAATGCTGGCCCGACAACCGGTTGGCCCGCATGCCGAGATCAAAATTCGGAATCCGGCCGCGGCCGCTCCGGGTCAGCAGGGTTTCGGTGCCAACCGCGTCTCCTTCGGCAAACCAGTCCGGTACGCCCAGCATGAGGCCTGCCTGGGCATAGTTTCCGAAAAGCGTATGGACGAGACCCGTAAAGCCTTGCAGCGCTTTTTCATATTGAACCACGTGGCGGTATTCGTGCACAGCCAGCAGGTCGAGCCATTGGTTGGTGCCCGTCAGCGATGGCGCCTGCGGTGTTGCCGTAAAAAACTCCGATTTACGCGGCAGCAGGGTTACGTAGCCATTGTTGATGGTCGTCTGATTTTGCAGCAGCACGGAAATCGGCCGGGGCTTTCGTTCCAGCGAGGCGCTGACCGGTTCATACACCTGCTCCAGGCGGTGGGCTGTTTCCTGCGCCCGCTGTTCGAAGCCTTCCGGATACAGGACCCGGAAATGTGGTGTTTTCAGCCGGTACCAGTGCAAACCGGCCGGTGTCTGTTGCAGTACAGGAAACGTCTGGGCCAGTGCACTCAAGGTGGTGAGCAGGCAGCCCGCCAGGGTTAATCGTGTTCTCATAGTCATCGGCTACGAAATAACGAAATATCCCTAATTCACCAAACGGCAGACCTGCCCTTATCAGCCTTTCTTCACCAGGAATGAAATAAGCTTCTGTACAAAACCGGTATACGGGGGAAAAACAAAGGACGAGGTGCCGTACTCGCGGCGGACAACACCGCGGAGGTTCGAGAATTCCTGAAAACCATAAATGCCGTTTGACTTCCCGATGCCGCTGTTGTTTACCCCGCCGAATGGGAGCGAGGTCTGCGCAATCTGGCTCATGAGGTCGTTGATGACCGTGTCGCCGGCGGTAGTCCGTGCCATAATGTAGTCGATGTTGCGCTGGCTGCGGCTCTGGATGTAAAGCGCCAGCGGTTTTTCGCGGGAGCGGATACGGAGCAGGGCCTCATCGAGTGTGGTGTAGGCAAGTACCGGCAACACCGGCCCGAAAATTTCTTCGTGCATGATGGCCATGTCGTCGGTCAGATTGTCGAGTACGGTAGGTTCCAGAAACCGGTCGGCAGCATCGGTTTTACCGCCGATCCGGATGCGGGCGCCCTGCGTTACCGCATCGCTGATCAGGCCGGTAACCCGCTGAAAATGCCGTTGATTCACGATCCGGTTATAGCTGGCCGACTCCTGAACAGGCTTGCCGTCCGGTGAGTACATCGCCTTTATGGCATCCTGATAAGCGGTCAGAAAGGCTTCTTTTTTTGACTCATGGATCAGCACATAATCCGGTGCAATGCAGGTCTGTCCATTGTTAAAACATTTGGCCCAGGCTACTTGATGTGCTGTTGTTACCGGATTTACGGTGTCATCAACGACAACCGGCGACTTACCGCCCAGTTCGAGCGTAACCGATGCCAGATGGCGGGCTGCTGCTGCCATCACTACTTTACCAACAGCCGGACTTCCGGTAAAAAAAATATGGTTGAAGGGCAGATCAAGCAAGGCCCTGGAAACTTCAACGCCACCGTCGAATAAGGCCACTTCTTCGCGGGGAAAGAGGTCGTGGATCATCCGCTCAAGCAACGCCGTCGTATGCGGAGTCATTTCAGACGGTTTCAGAATCGCCACATTACCGGCCGCTATGGCTGATACCAGCGGCTTCAGTACGAGACCGAAAGGATAGTTCCAGGGAGCAATGATCAGTACATTACCTTTGGGTTCGTGATGCACATGGCTTCGTGTACCAATGAGCGGCAGGGGAGTTGCCACCCGTTGCGGACGCATCCACTGACGGAGGTGTTTCCGGACGTATTTTATTTCGTGCATCAGGATCCCGAGATCACCGAGCAACACTTCCGCCGGTGGTTTCCGGAAGTCATCGTACAGGGCTTTAAAAATTGCCTCCTCATGATTGAGTACCCAGTTTTCAATCCGGTTCAGCCGTTCAATGCGTTCAGTGGCAGTCGTTAAGGCCATTTGCGGAGCATACTGACGCTGTTTATCAAAAACAAGCCGGATTTCCTGACTCAGATCAAACTCAATAGGACGTGTATTCATGGCAGAAGCATATTATGTTGCATAAAAGTACAAAAAAAGATAAGCGTTCCTACCGCTTCATCAAACAAGCACAAGTTTGTTTAAGGTTTAATAAACACGTTAAGAGATGATAAATCCTGTTTTCATTAATTATCGTATGTATTAAAGAGATATTAAAAAGGATTTTTAAGATATTTTCCGGAAATCTGCGTTACATATTGGCTTTGAGTGGTATTATCTTCTAAAATGAAGATGTCATGTTGGCATAGTGTTTGTAACAGAAACAGGAAGTATTTCAGGTAGAGGTACATTCCTATACAGCCCCAGCGTACCACAGTATGAAGTATGCAAAAACTATATGGTTATTTTTACTAGTTGTTGCCGGTAGATGTGGTCTGAATGATGCCTGCGCGCAGGTCGCCTGTGGTACATCATCGCCCTCCCAATTGCAGGAGAGCGAGTACCAGCAGTGGATTATGCGCCTCAAACAAGCCAAAACCAATAAAGCGGCATCATCTTTGCAGTATATCCCGATCCGCTTTCATGTGCTCAGGCGCGATGACGGAACGGGCGGTCCGGATATTGCTACTATCAATCAGGGACTTGTGCTGCTCAATCAGCTGTATAAACAGGCTGGTATCTCATTTTACATGTGTGGTTCGGCCCCGAACTATATCAACAGCTCGCTCTGGTTCGACATGGACACCAGCGAAGAGGATGATCTCGTCGCGGCAAACTACGTAGGCAATGCCATTAACGTTTACCTGCTGAACAGTATTACCAACGGGGGAGCAGCCGTGGGAGGCTACGCTTATTTCCCCGATCCCAGCGCCATTACAAACCGCGTGTTCTCACTTGGCTCGCGCATTACCAACAACTACACACTGGCGCACGAACTCGGGCACTATTTCAACCTCTACCATACGTTTGAAAACAATAACAATACGTTTGATCCGTCCCGCAAGGAGCTGGTAATCCGTCCCGGTGATCCGCAGAACGGACGTACATATGCCCCGAACTGTTCAACAGCAGGGGATTATGTATGCGATACACCGGCTGATCCATACGGGTTATCGGGTGCAACAACATCGGGATGTACGTATACCGGTTCGGCCAGAGATGCCAATAATGACTTGTTTGCGCCGGATATGACAAACATCATGTCCTATTACACTCTGTGCGTCAATAAATTTTCCGCTGGCCAGTATACACGGATGGCCGATGGTCTGCTGCTGCGCACGGATTCCGGAAACGAGTATACCCTTAACTGCATGACCCCTAACCTGGCGGCTCCGGCAAACCTTGCCGTGACCATGACCGCTCAGGGGGCCTTGATCCAGTTTACATTTGCCGGAAATAATGCTTCGGGCTTTATCATCGAACGGGCAACCAGTGCCGGCGGGGAGTTTACACCCCTGGCCGGTATTGCGCCGACCTCTCTGTCTTACGTTGACGCCACGTTAGCACCGTATACAACGTACTATTACCGCGTAAAGGCATCCAACGCCTCCACGCAATACTCGGCTACACAGCAGGTTACCTCGACACTGTTTTACTGTGCGCCTGTTTACAGCCAGCCGGTAGCCAATTTTGTACCGGAAATCTCTGATTTTATCATTCAGGGCACTACTCTGAGTAAAATCAACTCGGGCAATCCGAACCCGTCACGCTATTCTGATTTCAGCCAGACACAGTACAATATAAATGCCGGACAAACCTACACGTTTATTGCACGGGCGGTTACGGGCGGGTTTGGTACTTATGTGAACCAGCATGCAACGATCTGGCTCGACAAAAACCGCGATGGGGTACTGGCCTCATCAGAAATTCTGTTCCAGAGTACAGCCGGTCAGCTGATGAATCCGAGCCTGACGGGTACCATTACCATTCCGTCGGATATGACGCCCGGTCCGGCCCGGCTCCGGATCAGGAGTCAGTACAGTGCCGACGGGATTGTAACGGATCCGTGTAATACGCTGCGGTTCGGCGAGGCAGAAGATTATACACTGAATATTCAGGGGACGCCGTCCTGCTTTACGGCCAATTCATCGGTAACGAATATTTCCTGCTTCGGCGCAACGACCGGTCAGGTAACGCTGTCGGCGACGGGGGCTACCGGCACGCTGTCCTACACCCTGAACGGATCGGTCAACAGCACCGGCGTTTTCACAGGACTTGCCGCCGGTCAGTATACCGGAACGATAAAGGATGCAACAACCGGTTGCTCGGTAATCCGCTCGGTGACCATTACGCAGCCAACGCAGATTGTAGCGTCTTTATCGGGGTCAACAGCTGTCTGTGGTACACAAACTATTAATTTGGCCGCCGGTGTGACGGGCGGGGTGCCCCCGTACCGGATTACGGTCAACGGCAATCAGACGGCAAATTACGTGAGCGGAACGGCTATTCCGGTGGCGCCGGGGCAGACAACGATCTACACACTTTCATCGGTGCAGGATGCTAATAGCTGTATTGTCAATCCAAACGCGACGGCAACCGTTACGGTCAATACGCCGGCGCCGGCCAGTATCAGCCCGTCGGGTCCGCAGCTTTGTGCCGGGCAAACACTGACGCTGTCGTCAAGTGCGGGTGTATCCTACGCCTGGAGTAACGGGGGCAACGGTCAGGCCATCATCATTAATGCGACGGGGACTTATTCGGTAACCGTTACCGACGGCAACAGCTGCCGGAGCGTTGCTTCAGCAACCGTTACACAGGCACCGGCTGTAGCCGCTACCATAACCGGCAACACAACGGTCTGCAACGGCACGAACGCCACCCTGACGGCCGGCGGCGGTATTTCATATCTATGGAACACCGGATCGACCGCACCGACCATCAACGTCGGAACAGCCAGTGTGTATTCGGTAACGGCAACGAATGCGGCGGGTTGCCGGGGAACAGCGACAATTACAGTCAGCCAGTGTTCAAATTTACCAACCTTTTCATTTAGGGCAAAGTTTTTGCTGGAAGGGTTTCTTAATACGCAAACAGGTTTACTTTCTACTGATTTAGCAACAAACAACATTCTGCCAAAGCAGCAGCCGTTTAATACATCTCCGTGGAATTATGCAGGTAGTGAGCAGGTTAACACCTATCCGGCCAATGCTTCTGACTGGGTTTTGATTGTGGCACGAACAAATGATGGTACGGTTATTGATAGACGTGCAGGTATGGTTCGCAACGATGGCACGTTGATAAACCTTGATGGTTCTGAGGGTATTGGTTTTACCAATCTGCCGACCACGGTTTATTTTTCCATCCATCATAAAAGTCACCTGGCGGTCATGACCAACAATCCTGTAACCAGCGGTGTGGTGGTTGATTTTACAACGGCTGCTACGGTAGCCCGTGGTAATCAGCAGGAGAAGTTGATCGGAACAAAATATGTCTTTTATGTAGGAGATTACGATGCCAATGGGGTGATTAATAACCTGGATTTCAACCTTTGGAAGGGAAATGGCGCTACTGTTGGCCAGTACCTGGCTGTCGATGCAGATTGTAATGGTGTGGTGAATAACCTGGATTATAATCGCTGGACCATAAACCGGTCAAAGGTTGCGACAAGTGAAGTACAACAATAGACTACGCAATGTCAGTTCTGAGTAGTCTCAACAGAAGAAAAAATATTTCCTGCAAGTGTCGTATGAAGAACAGATACGTAATCAACTTTGTATATCTGCTGCTTGTTTTTGCTGGATTGGGAGGTACCCAAAACGCATTCGGGCAATCTGCAGACTTAAGAGTATTGGGCCAGCTGGATTGTGCCAGAAACTCTTACACGGCGGTTGTGCAAATTAAAGCAGCATCTGCTACGTCATTTTCAATCGGTACATCGTCAATCTATCTGACGTATAATCCATCTTCATTGTCATTTGCTTCTTACCAGTCGCAAAACTTCTCACCGGCTAATCTGTGCATAAGTAATGCAGCTTCATCATGGGACAACCATCTTTTTGACGGATCAACCCCGGGGGTATTTAATTTAACACTGACACTGCTGGTTAATACCTTCAGTTGCCCTGTTGTAACAAACAGTGACTGGATAACGATTGGTACAATTGCCTTTTCCGTAGTTAATCCCACAGCTAATCCGACCATTGCTTTTAACAACGGGTTGACAAATTTTAACAGTGCGCCTGCCAATGACGGCTCAAATCCGATTGCAAAAAATACCCTCACCGGTATCAACCAGCCCGCAGGCCTTTACAGCTCAGTCGTCTTAACGGCAGGGGCGTCGGCCTGTAATCCGGCCACCAACAGCTATGTACTGAGCGGCACGGCAACCGTTTCCAACCCGGGGGCAGCCGGTACGCTGACGCTGGTATCGGGTGCGCTGAGTCAGACTGTAGCAATTGCCGGCGGCAGCACAACGGTGCCGTATTCAATCTCCGGTCTGCCATCTGTAGGAGGAACGCAGACAGTTACAGTCTTCGCCCCGAATTGCGGCTCGGCCACAACAAGCTATGCGGTTCCGGCCAGCTGCTCTGCAGCGCCGCCGGTCAACTGCTCCGTTAGCCTGGCAGCCACGCCGGGGGCCTGTAACCCTGCCACCAACCAATACACGCTGTCGGGTGTGCTGAGTTTAACCAACGCCACCCAGGCCCAGTCGATCACGATCACTAACGGCGTGCAGAGCGCCACGGCAGCTCTCGCGGCTAATACCGGTACCTACAGCTTCTCGCTGAACGGTCTTACTTCCGACGGCGTTGCCCGGACGTTGACGGTACTGTTCTCGGGTACGGCCTGTAGTTCGGTCTCGCAGCAATATACTGCGCCTGCCTCGTGTTCAGTAGCCCCGCCTGCGCCCTGTGCGGTTAGTGTGGCCGTAACGCCCGGCGTTTGTAATTCGGCTACCAACCAATACACCCTGAGTGGTGTGCTAAGTTTAACCAACGCCACGCAGGCTCAGTCGGTAACGATCACCAACGGTGTGCAGAGTGTAACGGCAGCCCTAGCGGCCAATACGAGTTCATTCAGCTTTACCATGAACGGCTTGCCGTCAGACGGGGCTACCCGTACGGTTACGGTGTTGTTCTCGGGCACTGCCTGTAGTACAACATCGCAGCAATACACGGCACCGGCTTCGTGCTCCTGCGCCCCGGCCGTACTGTCAAATGTGACTGTTACACGGGCAACCTGTAGCGGCACCGCGGTTAACAACGATGGTAGTATCCAGATATCGGCAACTAACGCGTCGTCTTATCTGGTAACCGGCCCCGGCATATCCATGACTACGCCGGCACCACTGGTTAACGGGCAGGCAACGGTGTCGAACCTGCCAAACCCGTCGGCAACGGCTTCCTATACCGTTACCGTCTATGCAACCAACGCAAACTGTGCAAGCGCCCAGCAAACGGTAAATCTGCCGGTGACGAACTGTAACTGCCCGCCGCCGGTGTGTGTGCCGGTGGTAGCGGAGCGGATCCGGTAATACGAAATTAATCAGTAAACAGACCGGGCGGATGGGGATACTCATCCGCCCGGTCTGTTTTTTAGGTGCGTCATATTGCTGCAAGCCGTACCTTTGCGCCGAGAACCTGTCCAATGTCCCACGTAGAGACTATTGCGTTGCCTCCGGGCCGTAACGTTTATTTCGCTTCTGATTTTCATTTAGGCACGCCGTCCCACGAGCAAAGCCTCGCCCGCGAACGGGCCGTCATTGCCTGGCTCGACCAGATTAAGGCCGATGCCGCAGCCATTTTTCTGGTCGGCGATGTGTTTGATTTCTGGTTTGAGTATAAGCATGCTATCCCCAAAGGATTTGCCCGTCTGCAGGGTAAACTGGCCGAACTGACAGACGCCGGACTGCCGGTGATCCTGTTTACGGGGAACCACGACATGTGGATGGCGGATTACTTTACGAAAGAACTGAACATTCCGGTTCATCGGGAGCCGCGGAGCTACCGGATTGGTGAGAAGCGTTTGTACGTCGGTCATGGCGACGGGTTGGGCCCTGGCGACTATACCTATAAACAGCTCAAGAAAGTCTTTGAAAACCGGCTGGCAAGGATGCTGTTCCGCTGGGTGCACCCCGACGTCGGCATCGGGTTGGCACATGCCTGGTCGCGCCACAGCCGGTTAACAAACAATGAAAAAGGGGAGGATAAATTCCTCGGCGAGGAGCGGGAGTGGTTGTATCAGTATTGCCTGGAAGTGGAGCGGGTGCAGCACCACGATGCCTATATTTTCGGTCACCGGCATCTGCCGCTTGATCTGGCCGTACCGCCGGCGAGCCGGTACATCAACCTTGGTGAATGGGTATTTGCCAAAACCTACGCCGTTTTCGACGGGCAATCGGTGCAGCTGAAAACGTTTGGAAGCTAGTGGTGGCACGACTCTCAGTCGTACCACCACTTAGCGGCAGTATGGTTATGGCAGCGGTTTAATCATAATGTCCTTGTAATAAACCTTGCTTTTCGGGTCGTGGCCCTGCAGGGCTACAGTACCGCTGCTCAGTTTTTTCTGCGCATCGCCGCCTTTCCGTTCCACGTTGTCGGGCTCGGTATATTCGTTGATGACTTTATCGTTGATCTTGATGGTTACCTTTTTACCTTCCACAATGATGTGCTCGGTGTACCACTCATTATCCTTCACAAACACCTCTTTCACGTCCTGAACGCCGTAGACGCTGCCGGTCTTCCGCCAGTCGGTGTGTGTCTGGTTGACCTGAATTTCGTAGCCTTTCGACGGCCATCCGTCTTCCTGGTAAACGGTGTGAATGAACATACCGGAGTTAGAACCAGGTAAGGTCATTACCTTCGCCTTAAATTCGAAGTTTTTGAAGTCGTGGTTCTGTAACGGACCTTCGTAGAACAGGTGCGCACGCGGGCCGTTGACGACGATAGCTCCGTCCTCAATTTTGAAGGTAGAGGCGTTGGCCCCGACTTTCCAGCCGTTGAACGTTTTGCCGTCGAAGACCTTAACCCAGCTTCCTGTTGAGTTAGTTGATTTTGATCCGGCGCACCCCATAAACAGCAGAGCGCAGGCAGCATAAGTAAGTAGTTTTTTCATGAGTGAGTTTTAAACCCGGTTTGTGTATACAAGTGCGGAATTGAGCTATTTCTACTCGTTTAGCTTGCTGAACTCCCCAAGGGTTTTAAACCCTTGGGGAGTTTTTAGCTTATTTATACAACGACGTCAGGTACTTCCGGAACTCATCAGTGTCGTAGTTGGCCATGCCTTCGATGCGCTGGGCAATCTGACCGTCCGGCCCGAGGATAATGGTCGTCGGAATGGCGGTGGTTTCAAACGCCTGTAGCATCGGACCGGCCAGCCCGAAAACCGGCATGGTGTACTGTTTTGCTTTAGCGAAGTCGCGGGCCGTAACAAAGTCATCATCCAGCGAGAGCATCACAAAAGCAACCTTGTTTTTATCCAGCGATTGGTACAGCCGCTCAATGGCGGGCATTTCGGCTTTGCAGGGCGGACACCAGGTCGCCCATTGATTGAGAAAAACAACTTTACCCTTAAATTGAGACAGCGAAACGGCATTCCCCCCGGCATCGACCAGATTCAGGGCAGGGTAGCCGCCCGTGGTGGTTCCTGCCTGAGCGGATGCCGGTTCGTCGGTCGGGGCATTCTTAACGCCCGTTTTCAGGACAAGCTGCTGAACACCGGTCCGGATGTTGCTACCTAAATCGGTGAAAAACAGGATCAGGATAAAGCCGGCCATCAGGACATATTGCAGCCAGTTAGTTGATTTTTTCGGGGATGTCTCCATAAGCGGGTTTGTAAGGTATATGGTACACAACAGGATGTAATGACCATTGGTTGCAAAGTAAGGGGATTCCGGGTAACGCATATGGATATCAGAGAAGAGTTTTTATTATTCCTGTCGGTATTGAAATGGATCGTACTGGCCACCATTATTGGCTGGATGACCGGCTTTGCCGCGTCCGGATTTATCAAACTGATTCACTACATCATTGAGCAGAGCAACGAGTATGAATCGGTGTTTTACCTGCTGTCGGTTAGTTTTTTTACCGCTAATCTACTCAGTCAGTTTGTCTTGAAACGACACCTGGGCACGGATGCGCTGATTGCCGCCATCAACAATAATCATGGCCGGATTGAGGGTAGTTTTGTACCGACAAAGATTATCAACGTCATGCTGATTTTAGGCACCGGCGGGTCGGCCGGTAAGGAAAGTCCGTGTGCGCAGATCGGAGCAGGGCTGGGCAGTCTGTGTGCCAATGTTCTGAAGGTTGATGACATTGACCGGCGGAAAATGGTGCTCTGCGGCTTTTGTGCCGGTTTTGCCTGTGTCTTCGGCGCTCCGCTGGCAGGTGCGTTGTTCGGCATCGAGCTGCTGGCGGTCGGGGTGATTCTGTATGATGTACTGCTGCCGGCGTTTGTCGCCTCGATCACGGCTTATCAGGTGTCATCGGGTTTGGGGGTGACGTTTTTTTACTATCCGCTGCATTTTGTACCGGCGTTTGAAGAAGGTTTTTTCGTCCGGCTGCTGCTGGGGGGCGTGTTTTTCGGCGTCATTGCCTTTTTACTGATCAGGCTCATTAAACAGGCGACGGAGCTGGTCGGTACCATCCCGGTATGGCGTCCGCTGAAAGGCCTGGTTGGCGGTGCGTTGCTGGTAGGGCTGGCCCTGCTGTTCTCCCGCGACTATCTGGGCCTTGGCCTGAACCTGATGGAAGGCGCTATCCGGGGCGAGGCGGTAGTGCCGTATGCATTTCTGCTGAAAGCCCTGTTTACTATCCTTACGCTGAGTATCAGCCGGAGCGGCAGTGTGATTACGCCCATGCTGTTTATCGGGGCAACGGCCGGAAGCGCCTATGGCCAATTTGTCGGGGCAGATCAGTCAACGTTTGCGGCGATTGGTTTCGTCAGTGTGCTGGCCGGAGTCGCCAACGTACCGATCTCTGCCAGTATTCTGGCCGTCGAATTGTTCGGGGCCACGGTAGCACCCTATGCGGCGGTATCGTGCGTGATCAGTTTTCTGATGTCCGGCAATCAAAGCCTGTATACGGCCCAGCGACTGACGATCAGCAAATCCAGGGCATTTGATGTCGAACTGGGTAAAGAATTTAAGGAAACCACCCAGACGATCCGGCCGGTTACGTTGTCGGTAATACGCTGGTTTCGCCAAATCCTTTCCCGAAAACGATAATCCTGCAACATGCAAATGACTTATGTATTAATCATAACCGGCTGGGGCCTGTATGGGGCAATACACAGTCTCCTCGCCGCGCAGCGGATCAGACAGTACGTACAACAAGCGGTTATGCCGGCGCGCTATTACCGGCTGATATATAACCTCATAGCCGCGATCACTTTTCTGCCTCTGCTCTACCTGCTGCGCTTTACGCCCGTTGATCCGATGCCGTTAATGCAGCCCGTAGCGTGGTTTGGGAACGGCCTGATCCTGACCGGAACGGTGCTTGGAGTGCTGGCGCTGCGGCATTATAACCTGGCTGAATTTATAGGGTGGCCGGCAACAGACCCGCAACCGGCAGGTCCGGCATCGTTGCGCCGGCAAGGGCTGCTGGCTTACGTCCGTCATCCGCTCTACACGGCCACTTACATTGCCCTGGCTGGTTTGTTTATCCGGCAACCGGACATGAAACACCTTCTTTTTTGCCTGGGGGGAATGATCTACATCCGGACCGGCATTTACTTCGAGGAAAAAAAGCTGATCCGCGAATTCGGCAGTGAGTATCTGCTTTACCGGAAAGAAGTACCAATGTTGTTCCCGCTGCGGGGATTGTGAGGCGTGAAATGAAAGCCGGTTGTGGATCCTGCCGGCAGGATCCACAACCGGCTGGTTGGTTCTGATTAACCAGTGACAAATAGTTGCTTAGCCGAGCATTTCTCTGGCCAACCGCACCACGTTATCCACCGTAAAACCAAAATAGGCCATTACTTCATCGGCAGGTCCCGACAGCCCGAAGTGCGTCATGCCCAGAATACGGCCCTCGTCGGTTACGTATTTATGCCAGCCGATGGGTGAGGCCATTTCGACGGCCAGCCGCTTGCGGCAATCCGGGGGCAACACCTCATCCCGATACGCCTGATCCTGCTTATCAAAGAGCTCCCACGACGGCATACTCACTACCCGTGTCGGAATGCCGTTTTGGGCCAGATGCGTCTGCGCGTCCAGTACCAGCGATACTTCTGACCCGGTCGCAATCAGAATAAACTGCGGGGTTGTGTCAGCCTCACTCAGAATATAGGCGCCTTTGTGAACGCCTTTTGCCGAAGCGTATTTTTCCTGATCCAGCACCGGAAGCTTCTGCCGCGAAAGCAGCAAGGCCACCGGTCCGCTGCGGTGCGTCATGGCAAACCGCCAGGCTTCTACGGTTTCGTTGGCATCGGCCGGCCGGATGACGATTGAGTTCGGGACGGCCCGCAGCCCGACATACTGCTCGATGGGCTGGTGGGTCGGGCCGTCTTCGCCGAGGCCGATGCTGTCGTGGGTAAACACAAATGTGGCCGCCGATTCGGCGAGGGCAGTCAGCCGGAAGGCTCCGCGCATGTAGTCGGAAAAGTTCAGGAATGTGCCGCCATACGGGTGTACGCCGCCATGCCGGGCCATGCCGTTCAGAGCGGCCGCCATCGCATGTTCCCGCACGCCAAACCAGATGTTGCTGTTTTCGTAATGCCCCGGCTGGAAGCTGACGTCGCCTGCCGTCGGCATATCGTTAGAAGACGCCAGATCGGCCGACCCGCCGAAAACGAACGGCACCCGCTTTTTGATGGCCGTCAGGGCTTTGCCCGATGCCTGCCGCGTGGCCAGTTTACCGTCGGCAGGGGTGAAGACCGGCAGGTCCTCATCCCAGTTGTCGGGCAGGTCATAGTGAAACGACCGTGTAAACAGATCGGCCTGCTGCGGAAATTCAGCCTGCCAGGCATCGAACCGCTTTTGCCAGTCAGCTTGTAAGGAAGCGCCGCGATTACCAACGTCGGCCATGTATTTGCCGGCGTCGTCGGGTACGACAAACGATTGCTCGGGGTCGAAGCCCAGAAACTCCTTTACCTTTTTTACGCCCTCTTCGCCCAGCGGGCTGCCGTGTACTTTGCTGGTGCCCTGCTGCGGGCTACCATACCCGATAATGGTCCGGACGGCAATGATTGACGGGCGTTCGGTTTCGGCCTGCGCTGCCCGGATGGCCTCGTCAATGGCTTCGAGGTCATTGCCGTCGGCGACTTGCTGCGTGTGCCAGCCATAGGCCGCAAAACGCGCCATGCGGTCTTCCGTGAAGGCCAGACTGGTATCGCCGTCGAGCGAAATCAGGTTGTCGTCGTAGAGGTAAATGAGCTTGCCGAGCTTGAGGTGACCCGCCAGCGACGCGGCCTCTGCCGCAATGCCTTCCATCAGATCCCCGTCGGAGACGATGGAATAGGTATAATGATCCATGACAGTATGGCCGTCGTGGTTGTAGGTTGCGGCCAGAAAGGCTTCGGTCATAGCCATGCCGACGCCATTTGCAAACCCCTGTCCGAGCGGACCGGTTGTTACTTCAACGCCGGGTGTCAGGTTGGATTCCGGGTGGCCGGGTGTTTTCGAATGCAATTGCCGGAAGTGCTTCAGGTCATCGAGCGACAGGTCGTAGCCGAAGAGGTGGAGCAGGCTGTACAGCAGGGCCGAGCCGTGGCCTGCCGACAGAACAAACCGGTCGCGGTCGGGCCAGTTCGGGTCCTTTGGGTTGAAGCGCAGGAAGCGTGACCATAACACATAGGCCATCGGCGCGGCGCCGAGGGGCAGGCCGGGGTGGCCGGAATTTGCCTGCTGAACAGCGTCAACCGACAGAAGCCGGATGGTGTCAACGCACAGCTGATCGAGGTTAGTCGGGGTGTTTTTCATACGTCTGAGAAGCATTAATACTGATTATTGGACAGGATCCATAATCCTGTCAAAAACGGGATTGACATGATTGCAGGATGTGTATAACAAAACCTGTAAAACCTGTAATCCTGTCAAAAAATCCCTTTAATCCTGTCTCTAAAACTGCTCAGCGCGTAAGTTGATTATTAAAATGAGGGATTACGCCAGAATATCGCGGATAACCTGTCCGTGGACATCCGTCAGCCGGAAGTTCCGGCCCTGAAACGGGAACACCAGTTTTTCGTGATCAAAGCCCAGTACATGCAGAATCGTGGCCTGAAGATCATGAATATGCGTGCGGCCCTTGACTCCGTAATAGCCGATTTCGTCGGTTTCGCCGTGGCTGTACCCCGCCTTCAGGCCACCGCCCGCCATCCACATCGTAAAGGCGTCGATATGGTGGTCGCGGCCCTTAAACGGCGAATCGTTATCCCCCGCGCGGTTTTCCATCATCGGCGTCCGGCCAAACTCGCCGCCCCAGACCACCAGCGTATCTTCGAGCAACCCGCGCTGCTTGAGGTCTTCCAGCAGGGCCGCAATCGGCTTGTCGATGGTACGGACGTTGTTGCGGAGCCCTTCGCCGACGCCGCTGCCCGCATCCGTGCCGTGGGAGTCCCAGCGCCGGTCGAACAACTGCACAAACCGGACTCCTTTTTCAAGCAGCTTACGGGCCAGGAGGCAATTGTTGGCAAACGACGATTTACCGGGTTTGGCGCCGTACCAGTCCTGTACCCATTGCGGCTCATCGGCAATGTCCATCGTTTCCGGTACTTCCGACTGCATCCGGTACGCCAGTTCGTACTGCGAAATCCGGCTCAGAATCTCCGGATCGCCGATTTCCTGATGTTCAAGCTCATTGATCTGATTGATGACCTCAATGGATTTCTTGCGCAGGCTGTCGCTGACCCCCGACGGGTTTTTGATGTACAGTACCGGTTCGCCCATCGACCGGCATTGCACGCCCTGATAGACTGTCGGCAGGAAACCGCTGCCCCACACCGATTTGCCGGCACTTGGGTCCGACCCTGAAACCAGGACGACATAGCCGGGCAGATTCTGGTTTTCGGAACCAAGCCCGTAGGTGACCCACGCCCCCAGACTCGGGCGACCAAGCCGCGGGCTGCCCGTATGCATGAACAGCTGGGCGGGCGCGTGGTTGAACTCGTCGGTATGCATGGCCTTCAGAAACGTCAGGTCATCCACCACTTTGGGAAGGTGCTCAAAATACTCCGACAAATAGGTGCCCGATTGCCCGTACTGGCAGAACTGCGCCTGTGGCCCGAGCATTTTCGGAACCCCTTTGATGAAGGCGAACCGCTTCCCTTCTAGCAGCGACGGCGGACACAGCTGTCCGTCGAGTTTTGCCAGTTCGGGTTTGTAATCGAACAGCTCCAGCTGCGAGGGAGCGCCTTCCATGTGCATAAACAGCACCCGCTTTGCTTTCGGCGCAAACGGCGGCGTGATCGGCTTCAGCGGATTGTCGGCCAGGTCAGTTTTGGCTTGCCCTGACCCGCAGCTGTCCAGCAATGACAACAGGGCCAGTGAGCCCAGTCCTGACGTACATTGCTTTAGAAAATGACGACGTGTATTAAACGTGGCTTCCGAAAACAGGGCTTCGTCGGCGTGTGAGATCCGTTTCATTTGGTCAGGGTTTCGTCGAGGTTTAACAGGGCATTAGCCACCAGCGCCAGGGCGTTGGGGTCGGGTACGGGGGATGGTTTCCGCCGTGGCGGCAACGCATCGGTATAGAGTTTTTCGAGCAGCACAAGCTTGGCGGGTGCCGGTTGCCGGAACATGATGCGGCGGTAACCGGCGGCAATTTTGTCGGGAATCGTCCGGCCGGATTTATTCATAAACTGCGCCAGATGCTGCGCGGCTTCGGTATAAACCGTGTCGTTGAGCGTTGTCAGGGCCTGCAGCGGGGTGTTGGTCCGGACACGGCGCGAGACACAGACATTGCGCTGCGGACTGTCGAAGGTCACCATCGACGGAAAGGGATTGGTCCGTTGCCAGAACGTGTACAGCGCGCGCCGGTGCCGGTTTTCGGGCTTTTCATGTTCCCAGCCCCGGTCAGCCGGGTTAAACGGCCGGACGCTCGGGCCATAGCGTTCGGTGTTCAGCAGGCCGCTGACGGCCAGTGCCTGATCGCGGATCTGCTCGGCACTCAGCCGGACGCGCGGACCACGGGTCAGCAGCAGGTTACGCGGGTCTTTTTCCAGCAGTTCCGGCGTTGTTCTGGCCGATTGCCGGTACGTTTCCGACAACACCATCGACCGCAGCAGTTTCTTTACACTCCATTTATACTCGTCCTGAAACTGAACCGCCAGCCAGTCGAGCAGTTCGGGGTGGCTGGGTTTGGCCCCCATCGTCCCGAAGTCTTCCAGCGTTTCGACCAGACCGATGCCGAAAAGCTGTTCCCAGAACCGGTTTACCATCACGCGGGCGGTCAGCGGATTCTGCGGACTGACAAGCCAGCGGGCCATGTCGAGGCGGTTGGTGTGCCCGCTGTTCTGGTTAGCCAGAAATCCGGGAAGGGCAGGGGTAACGGCAGGGCCTTTGGTCAGCCAGTTGCCGCGGATGAACACATGGGCCGTGCGTTTGCGGCTCTCGGGGCGTTCGATGATGACGGGTGTCGAAACGGCCGGAATCTGCGCCAGTTGCAGCACTGAATCCCGTAGGGCCTTGTCGCGCTGAACCGGAGATCCGGCCACGCCCAGCTCGATCCAGTCGAGGTGTACAAGGTCGCTGCGGAATTCCATGTCTTTCCGGAAGACTACCACAATGGTGTGCAGGCCGGTGGTGGGTTTGATGGGCGTCGTCATGGTCCGGAAGGTTTTCCAGCTGCCCCACGAGGCCGGATCGCCTTCCTGCGCCGGCAGAATTTTCAGCCGGCTGAGCAGCGGACCATCGGGCCGGTCGAGATGCAGTTCCAGAAACGAGGTAAACGAGGTAGTATAGTTGTACGAAATCTGCGTCACGCCGGTCATGTCCACGTTGTCGTACGCCACAAACGCCCCCTCGGTGGTTTGCATGATGGTCGTCTGGTTGTTGAACAGCTCAATGTGGCGGCTGGTACTGTCAAAATCTTCGGCTTCAATCCGCCGGTAACCCAGGGCCGACAGCAGGGCCTGCCGCTGTTGCCCAAGACCGCCTTGCTGCGGATGGCTCAGATACGGTTTTGCGGCCGGTTGTGCCCTAATCCACGTCATCAGCGTATTCACCCGCAGTTCGTTGTCAGGGGTGAAGGTGTACAGTTTGGGCTTTTCGTTGTAGAGGTCTTTGTCCTGTGTATTGTTGAAATACGCCATGAACTTGTAAAAGTCGGCGTGGCGGATCGGGTCGTAGGGGTGGCTGTGGCACTGCACACAGGCCATGGTCGTGCCCTGCCAGACCTCCCAGGTCGTGCTGACGCGGTCGATCAGGGCCATGTTCCGGAACTCTTCGTCGTTGGTGCCGCCTTCGTCGTTCGACATGGTGTTGCGGTGGAAAGCTGTGGCAATCAGCAGGTCGTCGGCTGTTTTCGGGTCGGGGGCGGGGAGCAGGTCACCGGCCAGCTGTTTCACTGTAAATTCATCAAACGGCATATCGCGGTTGAGGGCTTTGATGACCCAGTCGCGGTAGAGCCAGATGCTACGTTCGAGGTCTTTTTCGTAGCCTTTCGAGTCGGCATAACGCGCCAGATCGAGCCAGAGCGAGGCCCAGCGTTCGCCGAATTGCGGCGACTGGATCAGCTGATCAACCAGTTTCGGATAAGCCTCCGGCGAAGTATCGGCCAGAAAGGCAGCGGCTTGTTGCGGGGTCGGGGGCAAGCCGGTCAGGTCGAGGCTGACCCGCCGGAGCAGGGTAGCCTTGTCGGCTTCGGGCGAAGGTGTCAGTCCTTCCTTGCTCAGCCGGTCGCGGACGAAGGCATCAATCCCCGTGGCATCGTCAACGTCGGGTGGTTGCAGGGAACGGTCGGGGCGGATATACGCCCAGTGGTCTTCCCATTCGGCCCCCTGATTGATCCAGGTCTTAATCAGCTTGATTTCGTCGGAAGACAGCGGCGGGTGTTCCTGCGGCATCCGGAGTTCGGGGTCATCGGTCAGCAACCGTTTAACCAGTTCCGAATTGTCGGCATCACCCGGAATGATGGCGTATTTACCGGACTTGGCTTTTGCCAGCGCTTCCTCCCTGAACAGCAGACTGAACTTGCCGCTTTGTTTGATGCCCCCGTGGCAGGTGATGCACTTTGTGTTGAAGATGGGCCGGATGTGCTCGTTATAACTGATTTCCTCATCGGTAAACAGCGAACTGAGTGTGCAGGCGGTCACCGTAAACAGCAACAGCAAACCACTAAACCAGTAGAGTTTCATACGCAGGCCGGAAGTTTGATCGTTCAGGAAAAGAAAATATTGATCGGGAATAAAACGTAGAAATAGTACCATTCTACCGGTTTGAATGCCTAATTTCCGGTAAAAAAAGTAGGCGGCTCCGTTTCGCCGCTTATGCCCGTAAACCTACTCCTGACCTTATGTTCCGTTACGTGCTGCTGGCCGCCGGTTGTTTGCTGACGGCCGCTTTTTACGCCCCGTCCTCCGACGAAAAAGACACTGACTGGCCGGAATACCTTGGCGGCCCCGACCGTAATCATTACTCACCCCTTACGCAGATTAACGCAGACAATGTGGGCCGTCTGGCCGTTGCCTGGACCTACTCGGCGCCTGATTCCGGCCAGATGCAGACCAGCCCGATCATGGTTGACGGATTGGTATATGGGGTGACCAGTACCGTGCAGGCATTTGCTCTCGACGCGAAGACGGGCAAAGAAGTGTGGCGGTTCGGCGACCCGCTGAAGAGCTGGGCCAGTACCAGCCGTGGGGTTACCTACTGGCAGGACGGCAGCGACCGGCGGATTCTTTATACCGTCGGGCCAAATCTCTGGGCGCTTGACGCAAAGACCGGCAAACCGGTCCAGAGCTTCGGGGACGGCGGCAAGGTGGATCTGCATACGGGCTTACCGGCAGCTGCCAAAGACAAATTCATTATTTCGAATACACCAGGCACGTTGTTCGGCGACCTGATCATTATGCCGGTGCGGTTGTCAGAAGAAGCCGATGCCGCGCCCGGCGATATCCGCGCGTTTAACGTCCGCACCGGCAAACTGGCCTGGTCGTTTCATACTATCCCGTATCCGGGCGAACCCGGCTATGAGACCTGGCCGAAAGAAGCGTACAAAAACACTGATGTCGGCGCGGCCAATAACTGGTCGGGCATGGCGGTTGACCGCAAACGGGGCATTGTGTTTGTACCGACCGGCTCCGCTTCGTATGATTTCTACGGCGGCAACCGGAGGGGGCAGAACCTGTATGCCAACTGCCTGCTGGCGCTGGATGCGCAGACGGGTAAACGGCTCTGGCATTATCAGTTTATTCACCACGATGTCTGGGACCGCGATATTCCGGCCCCGCCGAATCTGGTGACGCTGAACCACAACGGGAAGCGGGTCGATGCGGTGGCGCAGGTGACGAAACAGGGGTATGTGTTTGTCTTTGACCGCGTAACCGGTAAACCGCTGTTTCCGATCAACGAGGTAGCCGCCCCGAAATCGACCATTCCCGGCGAGGTGACGTGGCCGACCCAGCCACTGCCCTCGAAACCGGCTCCATATGCGCGGCAGGTGAACACGCTGACCGAAAACGACATCAGCCCTTACGCCGAAAACCGTGACTCGCTGGTGGCCCGCTTCCGGAAATACCGTAAAGAGCTGTTTGCGGCCCCAAGCCGCGAGGGAACGATCATTTACCCCGGCTTCGACGGGGGCGCTGAGTGGGGCGGGGCCGCCGCTGATCCGGAGGGGATTCTGTATGTCAACAGCAACGAAATGGCCTGGATTCTGACGATGGTCGATACGCCGAAGCAGGATGCTCTGGCCCATCTGCCGACCGGCGAGCGGATTTATACCACAACCTGTACGCCCTGCCACGGGGCCGACCGCAAGGGCAACGCCAAAAGCGGGTACCCGTCACTGGTCGACATTGGCCGTCGCCGCGACCGCGCCGCCGTGACGCAGGTGATCAGCAACGGCAAGGGCATGATGCCGGGCTTTACGACCCTGACCGCCGACGAAAAACAGGCGCTGGTGGCGTTCCTGTTTGGCGAGGAAAAGAAAGAAGTCACGTCGGCAGCGGCCTCGAAAAAGCCGTGGCTGCTATTCCGGAGCACGGGCTACAACAAATTTCTGGACAGTCAGGGGCTGCCGGCCATTGCCCCGCCGTGGGGAACGCTGAACGCCATTAACCTGAATACGGGCGACTATCTTTGGAAAATTCCGTTTGGCGAGGTGCAGGCGCTGAAAGACAAAGGCATCCCGACTACCGGCACCGAAAACTACGGCGGACCGGTTATTACAGCCAGCGGTCTGCTGTTTATCGGCGCTACCAAAGACGGCAAGTTCCGTGCGTTCGACAAAAAGACGGGGAAACTGCTTTGGGAAACCAAACTGCCGGCGGCGGCTTTTGCCACACCGGTTACGTATCAGATTGGCGGAAAACAATACGTCGTGATTGCCTGCGGGGGGCAGAAACTGGGTACACCCAAAGGCAATCAGTACGTTGCCTTTGCATTGCCGTAATGCTTAAAGGGGGCTTTTACCACATAGGCACATAGAAAACAAAGGGTTTACGTTTCTTAAGTGCCCTATGTGTCTATGTGGTAAAACTAAATCCTGATTAGTGTCAATAAGATAACCTGCAACTGGTTAAAATGCCTGTCTGAAGAGTTCAACCCAATGGAATCCGGATGGTGACGCGGGTACCTGCCGCGCTGCCATCCGGAAATACCAGGTCGTCAAACTGAACCATCGGCTGGCTGCTGCCGCTCTGATCCAGTAATTTAAGCCGTTCTTCGGTGGCTGAAACCGAAAATGAAACATGGCGGGCGGGGCCTTTCTGCTGTTTGATTTCCGCCGAACGCGCGCGTCCGATGCCGTTATCTTCCACCGTACAGAGAATAAACGCTTCGTCTTCTGAGAGGGCAAAGGTAATGCTGAGTTCCTTCGGCCCTGGTTTGTGCAGCAACCCGTGCTTCATGCTGTTTTCGGCAAAGGGTTGCACCAGCATCGGCGGGAGCTGGTGGTAATCTTCGTCGAGGTCGTCGCTCAGGGTGATGCGGTAAGTGAAATCCTGCGGAAACCGCATTTTTTCGAGTTCCAGGTATTTCGTCAGGATGTCGGTTTCGGTGGCCAGGCTGATTTTTTTCTTGCCAGAGACCTGTAGAATCTGGCGGGTGAGGTACGTAAAATTGCCCATCTGCTCGTTGGCCACCTGCTTGTCGCCATACATAAACTGCTCCTGAATGCTGTTGAGCGCATTGAACATAAAATGCGGGTTCATCTGGCTTTTCAGGGCCTTCAGTTCGCTGTCCCGCGCCTGCTGCTCAATGGCGATACGGCGCTCGGCTTCCTGTAATTGTGTTGTCAGCAGTTCGCGCTGTTTGCGGCTCCGGAAGCGGGCAAACAGCCCGTAGGCGACTACCGACAGCGCAACCACTATGGCCAGAATGGTATAAATTAACCCCGTTTTACGTTCGGATTCCAGTTCCGTAATTTGTTTCTGCTGAGCCAGTGTCCGGATCGCATAGTCTTTCTTTTCGGTCTCGTATTTGGTGTTCAGCTCCTGAATAGTCTTGTCTTTCTGAATCGTAAACAAGCTGTCTTTCAAGGAAATATATTGATTCAGGGCCATATAGGCTGCCTTAAAGTCATTACTTTTCCGGTAACTCTGCTGTAGTGCAAAATAGATATCCATGAGGCCTTCATTATCACCGGTCTGCCGGGCAATGGCCTCTGCCTGCCGGAAGTAACGGAGGCTTTGCGGTATATTGTCCAGACTGAGGTATGTACGGCCGAGATTATTCAGGTTTTTGGCGCGTACAAAATCAACGTGATGCCGTTCAATTTCGGTCTTTGCCTCTTCAAGGTATGACAAGGCCTTAGTAAACTGGCCCAGGTCATAATAGGTCTTGCCGATGTTGTCGAGGGTCAGCGCGATCCCGAAACCGATCCCCTGACTGCGGCAGATGTGCAGTACCTGTTCGTAGACCTGGATGGTTTTAACGTATTCTTTCTGCTGCGCGTAGGCATTGGCCAGATTGGTGAGAATTGCCGCGCGGTTCTGGCTCACCGTGTTGGTGTTTGCTAGCATCAAGTGGACCGCTCTGGCCAGCCGGCGGAAGGAGCGGGCCGTGTCGCTGTTGTTGGAGAAGACATTGGCCAGGTTGCTTTTGCCGATCACGATGTTGCGGTAATCACCCCGTTTTTCGGCCAGCCGCAGTGCCTGCATATAGTATTGGGTTGCCTTGTCGTTAAGCGACCGGCTGAAATAGTAGTTACCCAGGCAGTTGAGCGACCGGATCTGTCCGAGTTCATACCCGAGTGTATTGGCAATCCGGTTGGCTTCGGTGGCCATTTTCAGCACCGTCGTGTCGGACCGGAACGTGGCGGCCACGCAGGCATCAATCAGGAGCTCGGCGCGCACCGTATCGGCCTTCGGGTGTTTTTTTAGCTGTTGTAGCAGCGTTTCGTACGATTTCTGGGCCACTGCAGGCCGAGCCGCGATAAGCCATGCAAACAGCATGACCGCCAGCCAGATAAGCTGTTTCATAATCAGGGTTTAGTCGGGTGGGTTTGTAAGCGGATTATACGCGGATACCGGCGATAAACTCGTCGAAGTCCTTTACTTTTTCACGGGCGATAGGGGTGCTGAGGCCATTATCGAACTCGATCGTGGCACCATCCTTTTTGTTGTAGCGCCGGATCTGATGCGTGTTGATCAGATAAGAGCGGTGAATACGGTAAAAGCGCTCGTCGTCGGCCAGAAGCTCATCAAATTCCTTTATTTTTTTGCTTACCAGCGTTTTGCCCTGGCGGGTAATGACATTGGTATACGAGCCGTCGGCTTCGAAGAAAAAGATATCGTCCAGCTGCACGAATAGCAGACTGTCGGCCATGGGGAGCGCAATCTTCTGTAGTTTGGTCACGTTCAGATTCTCCCGCAACACGGATGCCCGCTGGCTGATCTGACTCTGGCCGATAATCCTGTTTGCCTTCTCTACACCGGCAATCAGCTTGGAAATGCTGACGGGCTTCAGCAGGTAATCAACCGCAGAAACCTCAAAAGCCTTGAGCGCATATTCGGAATAAGCCGTGCAGAAAATTACCTCAAACGAAGGCTGCCGGAAATAGTCAAACAAGGCAAATCCGTTCTCTTCCGGCATTTCAATGTCCAGGAAAACCAGATCGACCGGTTGGTTATTAATTGTTTTGACTGCACTGCGGATATCTTCCGCTTCGCTGATGGTCCGGATAGCCGGACAATGGTCGGTAAGGAGCTGGCGCAGCAGCGACCGGGCGGCGGGCTCGTCATCCACAATAAGTACACGTATAGGCATAGGTTGACACAGGTGGCGGTCTGACAATGGGTAACTGTCCGGAATAATACGATAAAAATACGTACCGGGATTTATGGAATCAAAGAGACACTTCGTGAACGACAGGCTGCATTTCGTGAAACGGGGCAGATACAAACTGATGTGCTGCACTACTTTCGGGACATCAACGGTTGGTAAACAACAGGTTACTGTCAGCCGGAGAATCTAATCTTTCTGATAAGTCAGATTTACCCTATGAAAAAAGTATTTACGACAATTGTTGGTATGCTGCTCGCCTGGAACGTGCAGGGGCAGTCGGCTATTGATCTTACGGAAGACAAGCCTACAGTAAGCAACGGAATGGAGTTCAGCTATACGGTCAGAAACGAGCGCAATGAGGAATCCTATTCGCGCTATGAAGTGTCGGTAACGGCTCAGAATAAAAGCGGCTGTATGCTGATTTATTTCAAAAAGGCAGGCGAAGAACTGAACAGCATTTTTGAAGGCGATCCGTCGGCCATTGCCCGGTTTGAATGCGTTAATGCCACCGGCAAACGGCTCACGTCGAAAGGGGCAAACGTAAAGGCAAAGCCGTTTTTCGTACCCTATACCAACAACGGAACCACCACGAAAGTCGAGGGGGGCTATCTCCTGAAAAACGGTTCCCGCGTGTCTGCCGATCTGATTGTCATTGTGCCGAAAGGCGAACGGCCGAAGTTTAAAGTGCGCCCGCAGGACTTTGTTGATGTTGTTGAATAACCCCTTAAATCGTCTCTGAAACTATGAAAACGCTGCTTTTTATTACCCTTTTGTCCGGTTCACTACTGCCGGTCGCTCAACCTGAAACGGCCACAGTGCAGGTGCAGGAAAAATACGTAACCGTAACGCTGCTGCGCCCCAAAGACCGCTCAACGGCCGCGCACGTTACCAAAGCACTCGTCAGCTACTTCGGCATACACCAGCGCCAGGCGATGGAGATTGTTGCGGCGGCGCCGGTCGTGCTCGCCAAGCAGGTCAGCCGCGACGAAGCGGCCAGCATCAAAACGGCCATCGAAGCGGCCGGTGCTGAAGTAGAAGTGAAATAAGCTGTACAGAAAATTGCTCTCATATGAAAAACCGATTTCCGATCAAATTCCTTGCCGGTACTTTTCTGGCTCTAAGTACGCTGGTACAGCCTGTTGTGGCGCAGAGCTGTCCGGGCACTACTATTGCCGGAACGACCAGCACCAGTGGCACAACGCCCGCCTTACTGAATTTGCCGGCCGGTGTGGCCGTTGATGCGGCCGGCTTCGTGTATGTGGCTGATGTGCAAAATCACCGGATTGTGAAATTTGCCCCGAATGCAATATCAGGGAGCGCCGGTATAGTTGTTGCCGGCACAGGTTCGGCCGGCAGCGGACCGGACAAACTGAACAAGCCGACCGGTGTAGCCCTGGATGGGAGCAACAATATCTATGTTGCTGATTCGGAAAACCACCGCATTCAGAAGTTTGGCTCTACCTCCGTTGGTGGCGATAACGGAATCACGGTGGCCGGTACCGGTATGGGCGGGTATGGTTCGGATCAGTTGAATAAACCATATGCCCTTGCCATTGATGGCGGCGGCTATCTCTACATCGCCGATCAGAATAACCACCGGGTTCAGAAATTTGGCCCGAATTCGGTTGGAGGCAACAACGGGGCTACGATTGCCGGTCTGACAGTTAGCGGAATGCCTAGCCAGGGCTCATCACCTGACCGGCTTGCGTACCCGCTTGGCGTAGCTGTCGATGCGTCCGGCAATGTGTACATTGCCGACGCCGGTAACCACCGGATTCAGAAATTTGCCCCGAATTCGGTTGGGGGCGCCAACGGGACAACCGTCGCCGGCATAACGATTAGCGCCGGAACTGCCAGTAACCAGTTGAATGCACCCATACATGTTTTCGTGGACGGGTCAGGGGCTATGTATGTTGCCGACCTGAATAACCACCGGATTCAGAAATTTGCCCCGAATTCGGTTGGGGGCGACAACGGGACAACGGTTGCCGGCACGTCCGGGGTATCGGGGTCTTCAGCTGACCAACTGGATAAACCATCGGGCGTGGCTGTTGATGCGATGGGCGTTATTTATGTAGCCGACCAGAACAATCACCGGATTCAGAAGTTTACGCCAACGGTTACCCAAACGGCAACAATCAGCCAGCTGACCGCTGACGAATCGGGGTGCCCTGTCCGGTTACGGGGGGCTGGCAACGGCCAGACGTTTGTGTTCTCCGGACCCAACGGCTACGTCTTCAGTGAGGTACACCGGACGGCCGGTACCTACCAGCCGGTGGCGTTTGATGTCCGTGTGCCGGGCACCTATACCCTTCAGGCCGGAACGGCGGGCGGGTGCGGATCGTCCGTTCCGGCGCAGATGACCGTGACGGTAGCCCGCAGTTGTCCGTAGCGCATCTGCCGGTAAACAACAAGCTGAAAATTAACGGCATTGGGCCGGGCTATTGCCTGGCCCAATGCCGTTTTACGAACTGTATCCAGTCCTTTTCGGCTGCCGGTATCCGCACGTCCGGTGCAAACCCAATGTTGTCGATCCGGTATTGGCGGGTCCAGCCGTTACGGGCCCAGGGGAGGGCCAGATTAAAACTCCCGTCGCAGAGGTCGAAGTTCTGATCGAGTCCATAGTCCATCACACCGTGCGTATTGGTGCCGAACAGGGTCACTTTTTTACTTTGTTTACACTCAAAAACAAAAAACTCGGTACTGCTGCCACAGCCTTTATCAATCAGCAAGGCAATGCGTTTCGGATTAGCATCCGGGCTGACATCGGCGGGGCGGGTGAGGTCTTCGCCGTCACTGACCATACCGCCGGGATTGGCCAGTAAACCATTGAGCAAAAAACGCTGCCGTTTGATGAAAAACGCATTATTGACCGAATCTTTCAGCATGGAGGCGATGCTGGCGCGGGTCGATTCGATCAGTTCGGGGCTGGAGCGATAATCCCATGACGGGTATTGGATCGGGTTCGTGTAAATCAGCTTTACCATCTCATCAGAGGTCGACGTATTGCCACCCCCGTTCCCGCGCACATCGAAAATCAGGTCCGGCGTCCGGCTGATAAGTAGCGCATTGGCCCGTAGCAGGCTGTCGAGCCGGTCAACCTCCCGCTGGTTAAAGACGGCAAGCCGGATGTATAGCGTTTTCGGATCGAGCTGCCGGAACTGCACCAGGTCGTTTCGGCCTTTGATCGCATCAGCATACAAGACCGGAGCGGCTCCGGCCTGCTGCCGGATGACAAAGACATGGCTGTCCCTGAAAAACGACGTATATTTTTTCAGTACGGCGTGGCAGGCATCTGCGGTTTTTGCGTTGCGTGCCAGCTGTTTGAGCTGTGCAACCAGCTGGTTATAGCTTTTTTGTGTAGCCGGCGTGACCTTATCGGTAAAACCGGCGTAAATGCGGGTTGTTTTGTCAATGGCCTCGTCGAGTACGGCCGGGCATCCACAGCCGGAGGAGGGTCGGGATGATTGCCCGAAAGCAGCTAAGCTGAGAAAGAACAGGCAGAACAGGGGTACGTGGATTGTTTTCATACGTTGTCGGATAGATTACCCTGAAAATACGAACCGGCCGCTGATCTACCTGCCTGGTCAGCGCTTCCGGAAATGATTGTCGGCAAACCGGAGGTACTGCTCCCAGTCGTAGTCCGTCACGTCGTGGCCGCCCGGCCGGATGTGGTAGCCAATCTGTCCCTGTACCGATTGATTCAGCGGCGGCAGGGTAGACGCCGGTAAACCGTTGGTAGAAAAGAGCTTATAGACCGGCGTTGCCGCCACGGCCGATGCAAACTCACCCGCCGGATCAGCGCCTTTGTCGTCCTGTGCGCTGCCGATGTAGACCGGTCGCGGCGCAACCAGACCGATCACCATGTGCTGGTCGAAGGGCAGCAGGGTGTCTTTATCCATGTATTGCCGGAAGCTTTTGGCGTACCAGTGCGGGAACACCGTGCAGAGGCGACGGATACTTTCCCCAACGCCCCGATGAAAGAGCTTGGCCCCGCCCGCTCCGGATTCGTGACTGATCACGAGCGCAAACCGCGGGTCCGACGCACCGGCCCAAAGCGCTGCCTTCCCGAGTCTCGACCAACCGAATACCGCCACGTGCTGCCGGTCAATGGCCTTGTCGGTTTCGAGGTAATCCATGATCCGGCTCAGTGCCCAGGCCCAGGCACCGATGGTACCGAAATTATCGGACCGCTGCTGGTAGGACGGAAACAACTGATGCACACCCGTCGTCAGGGTAGAGGCTGCGTTATCCGACGCCACGTCTTCGCGGTAGGCAGTCACGAGCGCATACCCCGCCTTCAGGATTTTTTCGACCGGCCATTGCCTCGCATTGGTGCCGCGGCAGGCTTCCGTGGCGCGGTTGTGCTGCACACAGCTCAGGTCGATGTACGGGTTGTTTTTACCGGACTCGACAAACGATTTTGCCAGCCGGATGCCCGGGTCAGGGTGGATGGTGTGATTGCCCCAGAAATTCAGCCCGATAATCGCCGGTGCGGGGCCTTTCACCTGATTGGGAATATAGAGCAGCACGTCGGTTTGCGGGCCTTGCGGGGTGCCGTTGTAGTAGATCACTACCTGCTTCCGCGTGGCCAGTCCGCCGAGGGCCTGCCGGTCTTCGTCAACGACAACAAACCGCATGGCGGATGGGCGGGGTGGGGTCTGTCCGTACATCTCCGAGGCAAAAAGATTCAGCAGTTCAGGGCGGCGCTCCCTGGTCCACTGGCGGGCAGTCTGTACCCGTTTCCCGTTTCCCATCAACAGCGGATCCGGAAGCGTCTGCGCTATTGAACCGGTGGCATAGACCAAAAGCAAACAAAGGAAAAGGTTTGATAATAAAAACGGTAACGGTCTCATGAACGATCAGGGATTAGGGTCAATCACGACGGCCTGCCCGCCCTTCGCGGCCAGCTGTACCGGAAACGCATCGCCTTTTTTTACAGCAATAGTACGTTTGCGGATGCTGTCGGCACCATCGTCTTCGTAAATGGTAGCGGTGTAGGCCTTGCCTTTGTCGAGAAAGCTCAGGGTGAGCGTTCCGGACCAGTCACTAAGTCCCGCCGCGGTACCAAGATACCATGTTTTTCCCTGCCGTCTTGCTACGGCAATGTGCTGCCCGGGCTCACCGGAGAGATAATGCGATTCATTCCAGACGGTCGGCACACGGCTGAAGAACTCAATTTCGCCTTCATTGGTGTAATCATTCGGGTTGCCGTACCAGAACATGGCCTGTAACGGACTGAAATAAACGACCGTCAGGGCCAGCTGCTGACCTTTGCTGACCTGTAGTTTGGTCTTGCGCAGGTTATCGCTGAAGGCTTTGTTGGCGTTCGGATAGCAAAAGGTATAATCGGCAGCACCGGCCAGAAACCGCGTAAACGGCAGCACGGTGTTGTGATAGGCATCCGGATTGTTTTCATTGCCGCGGATGCCTTCCTGCGTCAGCAGGTTAGGGTAGGTGCGGCTGAGGCCTGTCGGTTTGTAATTGTCGTGAATATCAAGGATAAAGCCGTGAGCCTGCACCTTCGGCAGGGCCTGTGCCAGCCACTGAATGCCTTCCTGGCTCACGCCGTCGACAAACCCGAACTTCAGCCCCGCAACGCCCCATTGCTGGTACAACGGCAGGATAGAGTCCAGTTTAGCCCGTAAAGCAACGCGGTTAACGTACAGAATCACCCCGATGCCGTTTTGTTTTCCGCACCGGATCACCTTCGGCATGTCGATGGCCTCGATAACCTTAGTCGGGTCGGAAGAACCACGGAATTCGGCGCCGTACCAGCCGGCATCGAACATGATGTATTGCAGGTTATGCTTTCGGGCAAAATCAATGCAGTCGATGCCGTTCTGTGTCGTCAGGTACGAACGGATCAGCTTGCCGGGCTTTACCCACGACGGGATACCGCCGGCCGGTGGTGGCGATAAGCGCAAGGCCAGGTCACTGAACGCGTGCAGGCCGATGGCCGTCGGGCTGACGCTGACGGTACGCCACGGGCTGGTAAACCGATCCCCGGTCTGTACCGAATCCGGTTTGTTCAGGTCGCGGTAGTCTTTTTTGAAGCTGACAGCCAGTGTATTAGGTGTAGTGCCTTTTTCGAGGACAGCTTTCGTATAGCTCAGGTTAGCTGCCTCCCCGACCGAAACGAACAGCTTGCCATTGGTCAGGGTCGTCGGAAAATCACTGGTTTTGCTAAAGGCATCAATGGGGGTAGGAGTGAATACCGTTTCCTCATTGTACTGATAGAGGGTAAACGGACCCGTAAACCGGAACGTGGTCAGCTCACGGGAGATGACACCGGCCGGTTGCGTGAGGACATACCGGAACGCCAGGCTGTTGTTATAAAGCCGGAAGATGACCTGAAACGGAGTCGCCCCCGACCGGCAGCTGACGGTTGTTTCGGTAAACTGGTTCAGAATCCGGTCGTTTTCGCCCAGCGGCCAGGCGATGGTTTCCTTAACTGTCCGCGTAGATGATGTGACGATTGACGCATCGGTACCGATACTGCCGGAGCGCAGCTGCAGGCCCAGTACTGACCAGTCAACAACCGCAGTTTGATTGACCAGCAGCCGGTATACCAGCTGTTTGTCTGCCGTTACGGTAACGTCCACACGGGTTTTGCCATCCGGCGAGGCCAGCTTAACGGTTGTTTGGGCATGTACTTGTACGAGGCCAAAAACGAAAAGCAGACTAAAGAAAAGAAAACGGTTGAGCAGCATCAGGTACGATTACGTTGCGAAAAGGGTTAAAAGAAAGCCTGCCGTTTGACTGGCAGGCCTGTCTTTTAGAAATAGCAGAATAGGGAACGTAAATACCTGTCTGGTGTGAAAAAAATTAAAAACCGCCGCCCTGCCGCTGCCGGAAACCGCCGCCGCCGCCCTGACCGCCTTCGCCGCCGTTGCGCCGGAAGTTGCCGCCCTCGCCTTGTTGGCGGTTGCCGTTGCCGCCCCGGTTCCCGCCACCGTTAAACTGCCGCAGGGTATAGGTAAATGTGCAGAGGAAATAGCGCTGTAATACCTGCGACTGCGTATCCTGCAAATAGGTATCCGATACCGAGCGGCTGATACTGGCGTTCTGTTTCAGCAGGTCAAACACAACGATTTTGAGTTCGCCGCGCTGGTTTTTGAGGAACTTCTTGCCGAGAGCCGCATTCCAGAGGGTGTAGTGCTGGTTCAGGCCACCGGAGAGGCCACGGTACTGCTGATTGGTCAGATCACTCTGGAAGACCATGCCTTTCCAGAAAATCCAGTTGACACGCGCATTCAGCGTCCGGTAGAAATAGCTGTTGTCGAGCTTCGACTGGATGGTGTTGTGCACCTGGTTATAGTTCAGGGCGTAGGAAACGGTAAAGTCGATTTTCTCGCTGATGTTGCTGCTGATGGTTGCCCCCTGCGAATACGTCGAACTACGCGAAAAATTGGTTTGCCGGTTAATCAGACTCGGCGAGTTATTGTAGGTATAACCGGCGCTGAGGTTGAAATTGGTTTTAATTGGTTTAACCAGAAACCCGTACGTGGCCGATGAGCGGAGGCTCCATAAACCGTCGAGGTTTACCGGCTGGGTCAGCTGCACGCCCTGACCGACGAGCTGACCGTTGGGCAGGCGGATGGTTCCGTCACTGATCTGGGTCGAGTTCGCGATGTAATTCCGGGTCATATCGGCCCCCAGCGAGATAAAAAAGCTTTTCGACGTAGCCGGCTTGTTCAGGGTATACCGGCTGGAGAACGAGTGGTTATACGATTGTTTCAGGTTCGGGTTACCGGCTGTCAGGAACAGCGGGTTCGTGTTATTGATTACGTTCTGCAGCTGCGAAATCGACGGCGCGTTGGTATTGGTATTATAAACCAGCCGGAACCGGTTTTCGCGGTTAGGACGCAGGTCAATGGTAACGGCCGGCAACAGGTTATCAAACGTAGCCCGGACATGATTCAGCCGCGGGAAACTCTGCTGGCTGATCAGGTCAGCCCGCTGGTACGACAGCTCGGTAATGATGCCAACTTTTTCGGTATGGTAGTTGTAATTGGCCGCCGCCTGATTGGTCAGGTAGTCGTTGGCAAATGAGTTTGACAGCAGGGAGTCGATGATCGTATAGCGCTGCGTCAGCGTATCCAGTTTGCGGGTCCGGCGGTCTGAATCGGAGTTCCGGTAAGAACCCCGGTAGCTGATTTGCAGCAAACTTTTGGGCGTAATCGGCTCAGTATAGCTAATATTCAGCGAGTGCTGATAGCTCGGCGAGGTATTCGTTGTCTGCTGGTCGATCCGCTGTAAACGATAGCCTTTGTTGAAATATTCGTTCCGGGACTGCTGGTTATTTACCGATTCCGAGGTCGAAATATCGGTGCCCAGGTTAAACGAAACCGACCGGCCTTTCTTCCCGAATTTATGACGGTAAATCAGGTTCTGCCCGAACGACAGACTCTCATTGGTCGTGTAATACTTACTGTTCGTCTGGTTGAGCAACGTGCTGTCGGCGATGGATGTTATACCGGCCACGGTCCGGTTTGAGGAGTTATTCTGGGTGCGGAACCGGGGGGTAAAAATAAACGAGTTGTTATCGTTCATGTTGTATTCCAGCCGCAGGTCTACCCGGTGATTGCCGTTGTTGGTCCGGCTCATGGAATTTTCGCGGTAAAACTGATTGGCATTTTCGGCAAGGAAATACTGCCGGACAATCGACCGGTCGTTGTGGTTCTGCGTGTTATTGTAGAAATAGCTGCCGCGGATAGCCAGCTTTTTATTGAGTTGGTCAGAAAAGTTGAGGCCGATGGAGTTGGTTGTGTTGATACCGGCCTGCTGCCCGACGCTGGGTTGTCCGCCGCGGCCACCACCGCCGCTGGCCACATCCTGGCCTGTAAAGTTCTGCTGGTTTACGTTGTTCGACAGGCCCAGGATAGTAATCCGGCGTTCCCCGTTGAAGACATTGACATTTGCGCCCGCCGAGTAATTATCGTTGGTGCCATAGCCTGCCGATAACCGCCCGAAAACACCTTTCCGCTTATTTTTCCTCGTTACGATGTTGATTGTTTTGGTCGTCCGGCCGTCGTTGAAACCAGTCAGCTGAGCCTGATCGCTGAGCCGGTCAAGGACTTCGATTTTGTCGACCACTTCGGCGGGCAGGTTCCGGATGGCAATAGACGGATCATCGCCGAAAAACGGCTTCCCGTCGACCAGAATCTGCTGTACGTTTTCGCCCTGTGCTTTGACCTGTCCGTTCTCCACGGTAATGCCCGGCATCTTTTTCATCAGGTCTTCGGTGGTAGCATCAGGATTGACTTTAAAGGCATCGGCGTTGTATTGCAGCGTATCGCCTTTCATCTGCGAGGGCGGAATCTGTGCCTTCACCACTACTTCCTGAAGACTTTGCGCATTCTCGTTCATGATCAGCGTCCCGAGCTGTAGTGTTTCGCCGGTCAGATCAACGACCTGCTCCACATTGTCAAAACCAATGTAGGAAGCCTGTAGGCGGTAGGCCTGCTGGTTAATGCCCGTAAACCGGAACGCACCCGTGGTATCGGTAGTCATAAACTTTTTCTGGGTGGTATCCTTCTGCGCCGTCAGGATAACGGCGACGCCGACAAGCGGGCTGTTTTTCTGGTCCGTAAAGCGGCCGGTAAGGGTACCGGTCTGGGCCATGGTGCGGAGGCTGAAAAACATAGCCGTCAGTAAAAAAAGCAGCGTCAGGGCTCGTTGGCGCATAGGGTTCGGGCACCGGTAACCCGAACGGAAAGGACCGTGGGTTTACGGATGCAGGCTAGTAAGTGAACGAAAAAGTGCTTTATGTAACGTAATGTCTATAAAAGTAGTCAAAAGTCTAAATTTTAATGTAGTGCCGGAAAAAAAGGTAGGTGTAACTATCCGGTTTACAGTTACTTCAGTAGTCGTGTGTATATTTGCAACTTGAAAATGTATAATATCGAAAAAACTGGCACACTTTTGGGTGTAGCATAGGTCAGGAAGACCTTATACCCATGAATACTACCTATACGTTTATGCCTGTAATCCAGATGAAAAAGCTCATTATGAGCATTTTATTAATGGCTTGGGTTACAGCCGGCCGTACGCCGTTACTGGCGCAGGCCACAAATCCGCCGGATTGTGTCACGGCCTGTATTCCGATAACTATAAAACGACTCCCTAACAAATCTGCAAATAATCCTAATCCGGATAATCCGTCACAGACTACGTTGCCAACCCCTGCTTTTAATTTACAAAGTGGTAATGTGCCCTATTCGTCCGCTGTTCAGTTTTCGGCACTTGATTTGCCGGCCGGAGCGGTTGTCGAGTATTCAACGGATGGCGGGACAAACTGGGTGGCCGGTCAGGCCATGACGGTGCTCAGCGAAACATCGGTGCTCGCCCGGACACGGTTAAACAGCCAGGTTTCCGCAACGGCATCAGCCCGGTATGCCCCGTATTTCCGGCGCATGTTTGTGTTGGGCAACAGCATTACTGCCATCAGCCCGGTGCCGGAAATCGGCTGGACAGGCAACTGGGGAATGGCCGCTTCATCGGCCGATAAGGATTATCTGCATATCCTGACGGGGCAGCTCAAAAACCGGTATCCTGATGTACAGGTAAAACCGATTGCCGGCAGCAGCTTCGAGCGTGCATGGTGGACCTACGATCTTCCGTCGTCGCTGGATGAGCACCTGCCATTCGATGGGAACGGGCCGGATCTGGTCATTGTCCGGATCGGGGAGAATATGGATGATACGCAGGTTGAACTGCAGAACCTGGAAGGTTACTACCGGCAGTTGCTTGAGTATCTGGTGAAATTCTCAAAAGGGCCGGTGAAGGTGGTCTGTACGACAACGTTCTATCCGGGGCAGGATAAAATTAATGCGGTTATCCGCAAAGTAGCAGCTGAAAAAGGGTATCCGGTAGCGGATATACATTCACTGGCAGGAGAGGCGGGCCTGCGGGCAACACAGTATACCAATGCGGGACTTGCTCAGCACCCGAATGACGCCGGTATGCAGCGGATTGCGGAGCTGATCTGGCAGGCTGTAAAATAGCCGCCGGGTACAGAAAGAGAATGATAAGACAGAACCCCTGGGACCGGATCGGTGTCAGGGGTTCTGTCTTTATGAATTAACGACCAGAAGGCCGGTCCGGATATTCTGAATGCGCCGGCGGGAAACACTGAGTTCCTGACCATTGCTGAGCTGTACGGTAAAAGGCCGGTACTTTTCATTAAAGTTGGCCAGGTGCTCCGGGTTAATCAGCATGGATTTATGGATCCGGATAAACGGTGTGAGCCGGTCTTCAAACCATTTCAGGGTTTGTGATACCAGAAATGTTTTGCCGTCCGTATAGTGAATACGTGAGTAGTTGCCGTCTCCCTGAATCCAGATTATGCCATCAGTTTGTAGGGGCTTATCGTAGCCCGGGACCTTGAATGTTGCCATAGGTAATCGCTTGCTGTTTGCATAAAGACGCGCGGAAAGCAGCCTGGTCACCTCCATTCCGGATCAAAATGAAAAACTTTTATAAAAAATGAAAAAATATGACCATAATTGGCTTTTTGATAATTGAATGTATACTTATGCAGCCTTATTGTTTTGAGTTATGCGCTGAAAAATTAAATAGATGGCGTATTTTGAAAACTATACGTATCTGATTCCGTTTATAAGGTAAGTATATACCAATAAGTTAAAATTGTATTTATTAAATGATGTTAGCGCTTTACTAAAATATTATTTAGATTTTCACCCAAAAACATTTAGTGACTTCTGAGATATGTTTCGTCTAAGAATTAATGACTGAATGTTTGGTTGAGCAGTTGCCTGCTGCTTTTGATACTAAGACCTATGCGACTACAATCTCTGGCGTTTGCTATCCACTCTACTTATTCAGCGTCAAGCTATAATGAGCACCTGAAAGCCTGTTATGAATTACAGAAACGGATCGAAAAGCTTTCGGACGACGAATACAACCGGCTGTATGCCGAGGCAGAACACATCATGCCTGTTGCTGCATTTAAGGAAATAGAGTGGGCGATTGAAATACAGAATCCGTACCGGCGCGGACAGGTGGAGGAAAAAGCATGGGAAAATGCCTATGTGGCTATTGCGGGCCTGCCGGTTGATCTGTTTGACCTGCGCGCGCTGGCACTGGTGTTTAACACCACTCATTGCTTTGTATCGCTGACCGAAACCCGTATACGGGACCGGTTTCAGAACGAAAAGAACCGGCTGATCAGTGAGCAGATTACACGGTTTTATTCAGGCAGTGTGCAGCTACAGGCCGAAAATATAAAGGCCTACTTTACCGAAGTCCGCCGTAAGCTGATTTCGGTGCAGGTCGTTGAAACGCTGGCTGTTGTGCCGCCGGATACCTTGCTTTCCCTCATTCAGGGCGAATGCTGTCTGCCGGAAGATTATCTGATTAAAATTATTGATGTCCTACAGATTGTCGGCTACGATCCTGCCTTTGATTACGCGCTGCAAAACGCGGCCTAGTGCGTAAAACAGGCATGACACCACAGCAATAAGCGCCCGAAGGCACTTTTGTGGTGTCATGCGGTTCCCTGCGCAGCGTGCTGAGCGCGTAGAGCTTCACTATCAGGCGACGCCGATGGTGAAGCCTGCCTCGAATAAACTACCGGCTTCCACGTGTTGAATACCTTCTTTTTCGTCAATGGTAACGGGCGTCCCTTCATTATCGGCACAGCCCAGCCACGGCTCTATACAGACAAAATCAGCACCGGGCTTTGCCCAGATACCCAGCATCGGGAATGCCGTGAACGAAACGACAACTTTATGGTCGTGATGAGGGCTTTGAATGGTCACGGCCCGGCTTTCCAGACTTTTGAATACCAGCGCATCCTCATTAAAAAGTTCTTTCGTCAGCGGCAGCTCCTGACCAACTGTCAGGACCGGTTCTGTCTGTCCGGTGAAATAACCCTTCGGTGATAAGAGGTGCCGTGTCAGCGGTTCTTCTTTCTGAAAATGAAGCGTATAGTCTTCGTACTGCTCGCCCGTCAAAAACGGAACATTGAAGGCGGGATGTGCCCCGACCGAAAAATACATGGTCTGATCGCCCTTGTTTTCGACGCGGTAGGTAATGCTCAGCACCGCTTCGTCGAGACTATACATAATCTGAAAAACAAACTGATAGGGATATACGGCCAGCGTCTGACTGTTGGCGCTCAGTTCGAAGGTGGCGCTGGTTGGGGTTACATCCGTCAGGGTAAAAACAGACTGGCGTGTAAACCCGTGACGACCCATCGGAAACTGTTGATCGCCGACCCGCAGCTGGTCATCCTGCAACCCGCCGACGACCGGAAATAAATTCGGAGCGTGCCAGCCCCAGACCGCCGGATCTGCCTGCCAGAGATGTTCGATGTTGGTTTGCTTGTTAAAAACCGAGGTCAGTTCAGCACCCTGTGGCCTGATTGATACGCGGAGAACGTCGTTTTCAATGGTTGTCATGAGGGAAAAGAAAATCTATAATGGACAATGTATGATGTATCATGATGTTGGCTGGTATGGTACTGGTTTTACTAAACGTCAGGGGGCGGGTGAAGTGTTTTTTGTTGACCGTGCCGGTTTCCGGTCAAGCCGGGCATATGCCGCGCCGAATGGCTCCCCGGCTTCCAGGTGGGTCATCAGCCTTGTCAGTCCGTCGGGACCTGACACCGCCAGCCAGCGGGCTACTTCGGTGGCGGAGGCTAAATAAGCCATCAGGACATGATACGGACTGCCGCTAAAAAAGTCCTGCATTGTTCCGAGCTCCTGCAAATCAATCGATTCCTGTCCGCTCTGGCCACGGAACAGCCATTCGTCGTGGAGCCGGATATAGCGTTCACGGTTGTTACGGGTAGCCGGTGAAAAGCGGTAATCGACCATCAGGGCCAGCCCTTCGTTAAACCACTGCGGTATTTCCTGCCGGACAGTCCACCAGCCCAGACGACCCAGCAGTTCGTCGTGGCAGCGCTCATGGGCAATCACATCCACATTATTACCGTCCGGTCCCAGAATCAGCCAGGATTCACCCCAGGGAGCCCCCAGACTGCATCCCGCCGAGGACTCTGCCTTCGCGCCGCAATAGCGGTTAAACGTTTCCGGATCGGTGCAGAAAATAATACCGGCTTTTCCGGCCAGTTGTTTTCCCGCAGGCACGTTCCAGAAGGTACGCAGGCGGCCGGTCGAAGCGGTAATGTGCTGAACCAGCACTTTTTTTACAGAGTCGGGGGTAGTACGCTGGACGTAAACCGGCATAGGGGTATGGGCTAACGGCACAAAGTCAGCCGAAAAGCGTACGGTCTGGCAACGGAACAGTTCCGGAAAAAGAAACAGATAACCGATTGGCAGGGCTATGAGCAAACCTGATAACCAGTTACGTAATGAAATTGCACGCATGAAAAGTCAACAAAGCAAGGGCTTTGATGGTTGTCAATAAAAGTTTAAATGTAACAACTCACCTTCACTTTACGAACGAATGCCATCAACGATTATCATTGGTGCCGGAATGGCTGGTCTGACAGCCGCGCATGAACTGCGTAAAAACAACCAGACCGTCACGGTATTAGACAAAGGCCGTGGCGTTGGCGGGCGGCTGGCCACCCGCCGGCTGGCGATGGGCCGGGCCGATCACGGGGCGCAGTTTTTTTCGGCACGTACCCCCGACTTTCAGGCACATGTGCAGCAACTGATGGAGGCCGGTGTGGTTAAGGAATGGAATCTACAGGAAGCCGAAATTGTCGATACATCGTTCCGGCACCCCCGCTATATCGGTGCGGAGGGCATGAATGCCATCGCCAAATACATGGCGAAATCAGTGCAGGTGCAGACAGGTGAGCGGGCTGTCCGGATCAATACCATTGCCGGGGGGTGTCAGGTTGTAACCGAGTCGGGTAATACCTACGAGGCCGATCAGCTGTTGATTACCATTCCGGTGCCACAGGCAGAGGCTTTGCTGAGCGACAGCGGACTTGATCCCGGATCGCTTGAAATCCGTGCTTTTTCCAACATCCGTTACCAGCCCTGCATTGCCGTCATGGCTGTGCTGAACGGAACCAGCAACATTCCGGCGCCGGGTATTCTGCAATTCGACGAAAATGCCGACACGGGTGTGGCCTGGGTGGCGGACAACCACCGGAAGGGCATTTCACCGGACCAGACCACCATTACCGTGCATGCCACACATGCCTTTAGCCAGCTGCACTTGGAAGACGATCTGAATGCCGTCGGGAAAACGCTGCTCGATCAGCTGACCGAATGGATTCCGGCGGGATCAGTAGCCAGCTATCAGGTGCATCGCTGGCGGTATAGTCTGGCCAATCAGCGGCATGACGAAGCCTTTGTCGTGGGCAAGGCACCGTTTATGCTCTTATTCGGCGGCGACGGCTTTGGCATGGGGAATGTCGAAGGTGCTTTCCAGTCCGGCCTGCAAATGGCCCGTTTCCTGTTGGGCAGGGGGCTGAGGGCGTAGGGCAAAGGGCAAAGAGCGTAGAGTATAGGGGATGGGGCGTAGAGCGAAGGACCGGCAACCCTATGCTCTACGCCCCATCCGCTACGCCCTACGCTCAGGCGTATTGCTTTGCGATCTCTTCTGCAACCAACCGGCCTGTCCGGATGGCAGCATTCAGGGACGGGTAGGCAGTCTGGTCACCGCACTGATACAGGCCACGGCTGAGGCTGACCGGCGCGTTGAGCGCGTCCGGCCCGTATGCCGGTAACGCATGCGGGATGTGATAGGTCCGCAGATGCCGCCATTGTTTTACCGGCTCACCGAACCACTCCGTTAGTTCCCGCCGGATCTGCGCCGTTAAAGCGGCTTCGTCCACCTGGGTGAGTCCCTGCGTGCTGACCGAAATCAGCGCCTGACCGGCGGGAGCAGTGGCCGGATCAATGTCTGAAACAACGGCCACGTTGTGGACGGCCGATGAGCGCCGGGTGTTCAGCAACAACAGCTTTTCGTCGGGGCGGGGCGAGGCCGGAGCCGCAAAGTAGGTACAGGTTGTATGCGTAAAGGCGGTTTCGGCCGGTTTTGGCGCACCCAGTAACTGAGCCGCTCCGGCGCGGTCAACGGCAAGGACAATGTGCGAAGCCGTCAGGACCTCGCCGCTTGCCAGGTGCACCTGATTGCCACGAATGGCGCTCACCGGTGTATTCAGCCGGATTTGCTCCGGTAAAAGCCGGCCGGCAATCTGTGCCGGAATCCGTTCCATACCGCCGGCCGGTACGGCTGCTTCGCCCGAATAGAACATGCTGAAGCAGAATTCAAAGAAGTTACTGGAAGTATGCAGGGCGTCTTCCAGAAAAATACCACCGAAAAACGGGCGGAAAAACCGGGTAATCATCTGGTCGGAAAACCCGAAATCAGTCAGAAAGTCATAGGTTGTGGTCGCGTCCTGCCGGAAAAAATCGTCTGACTGCATGCCCTGCACGCGGCGGGCGAGTTCCAGAATCCGGAGTTTATCACTGAACGTGCCGACCGGCGAAAACAGGGTTTGAAAAAGCGCGGCCGGTTCGCTGAGCGGGTTCAGCAGCTTAAGCCACGGATTACTGCTGCCCGGTTCGTCGCAGCGGATCAGCGCACCGGAGCGGAATGTTTTCAGGTTGAGGGCGGCATAGTCCAGCAACCGCTGCGCTTCGGGGTAGGCGGTCAGCAGAATCTGAAAGCCGCGGTCGAGGCGAAACCCGTCGACAGTATCCGTACGGATGCGGCCGCCGACCCCGTCAGCGGCGTCGAGCAGGAGGGCATTAATACCTGATTTTTTTAAGTAGGCGGCACAAGTCAGGCCAGCCATACCGGCACCAACAATGATTACGGAGGCTTGGGATGTCATTCGCTGGGTAGTTTGGTACAAAAAGATAGTGATGTAAAAATAAAATTGATCTTTGTGGTTAATAAGCAATAATTCCCGCAGCGACCATATTGTTTCAACGTTCGTTCATGAAGTACGAAAATAGCCTGGATTTTGCCCTGAAACAGGATCAGGAAGATCCGTTACGCACGTACCGGAAACGGTTTCATATTCCCGTCCATACCGGTAAATCTATCATTTATTTCTGCGGTAACTCGCTGGGTCTGCAACCGCAGGCAGCCAAAGCCGTGCTGGAACATGACCTCGCGGTCTGGCGGCAGAACGGCGTGGAAGGATGGTTCGACGTCAACCCGCTGTATGATGAATCCTGGATCGGGTACCACCGGGCGTGCAAAGAGCCGCTGGCACAGGTGGTCGGGGCCATGCCCGAAGAAGTCTGCCCGATGAACTCGCTGACAGTGAACCTGCACCTGCTGCTCTCGACATTTTACCGGCCGACGGCTGACAGACCTAAAATCCTGACCATCGCCGGTGATTTTCCATCGGACCAGTATGCGCTGGAAACCCACATCAAGTCCCGTGGCTTTGATCCGGACGAGGTGCTGGTTGAAATAAAGCCGGAAGCAGACGGCCTGATCCGGCTGGAAGCAATTCAGGCGGGCATTGCCGCCCATGCGGGTGAACTGGCCCTGGTACTGATGAGTGGCCTGAACTACTACACCGGACAGGTTTACGATATGAAAGCCATCGCGCAAACCGCCCGTGAACACGGGATTACGGTAGGTTTTGACCTTGCGCATGCGATCGGAAACGTACCGGTTTACCTGCACGACTGGAGTGTTGATTTTGCCACCTGGTGTTCGTACAAATACCTCAATTCGGGGCCGGGGGGGATTTCGGGTATTTTTGTGCACGAAAAGCACCACGCGGCCGGGCTACCGAGGCTGGCGGGCTGGTGGGGGTATGACGAACCGCGCCGGTTTGAGATGACGAAAGGGTTTGTACCGATGCAGGGGGCCGATGGCTGGCAGATCAGTACGCCGAATATCCTGGCCATGTCGCTCCACAAAACGGCGCTGGATATTACGGCCGAGGCGGGCATGGAAAACCTGCGCCGCAAAAGCGAACAGCTGACCGGCTACCTCTACTACCTGCTGCAGGAGGCCGGTGTTCATATCCTGACACCCGAAAATCCGGCACAGCGCGGCGCCCAGCTCTCGCTGCTGGTGCCCGGCGTGGGCAAGGCACTGTTTAACCGGTTGACAGAAGCCGGCATCATCGGTGACTGGCGCGAGCCGGACTGCATACGCCTGGCACCAACCCCGCTCTACAATACTTTTGAGGAGGTCTGGCGGGTGGCCGATGTGATCAGCAAATCAGGATTTTTGGCGTAAGATTCGTTGGCTGCCAGCGCCAGTCCGTGGAAAATCCGGCGAACGGCTTGCTCAATCTGAGCCCAGCCTTCGTCGGTGCCCAGATCAATGCCCATCAGGGTACGCTTGTCCTGGCTCATGAACGCCAGCAAACGCAGGGCCGAAATCATGACGGCCGACACCGACCGCCCGTATTCGCTGCTGACCATACCCGACATGCTTTCGACAATCGCATGGGTTTCCTGCTCGATCTGATCAGCCAGCGGATTGGAATGTTTTTCTGAATGGGCCAGCAAATCAGACCGCAGGTATTCCAGTGACTGGACGTTCTGGCGCAACAGCCTGAAATCCATAAGCATATACTCACAGGACGCCTGCATGATCTCATCAATACTGGCACCTTTAAATTGGTCAGGATTCAGTCGGGGGAGTTGAACTACCGGGGGATTCTGCTTGTAATGAGCATCCAGCAAACCCTCAAGTCCGCCAAAATACCGGTAGATTAAAATTTTATTGATGCCTGCTTTCGCCGCTATCCGGTTGATTCCCAGTTGTTCGAAACCCTCTTCCGCGATGATTTGTCCAACAGCATCAATGAGCCGTTGTTCAGTATGTTCTCTTCCCCTTGGCATGTTAATTAGTAAATTGTTGTCAATCTAAATCGAAGTATGTACGATTCTCCCTTAAACTAAACGTATAGTTTTATGGTTTGCAACTTTGTTCATTTAATTATGACAATTTAATCTAAATTAAGATTGTCAGACTGACTGGCTTGCTGAACAAAGGCTATATTCCGGCGCAGGCCTTCGAGTTTGGTACGCTTCACGGCCGACCGCCGGAACACTTCGCGGAACACGTCTTCGGTGATATCCTGCCAGTCGGTATTGGTCAGCTGGCGCAGGCCCGGGTGCGGATCGAAGGCGGGTGTCCGGTGCGGTTTGGCAAACCGGTTCCAGGGGCAGACATCCTGACAAATATCACAGCCGAAAACCCAGTTGTCGAATTGTCCGCTGACTTCGGCCGGAATTGCTTCTTTAAGCTCGATGGTAAAATAGGAAATGCAGCGGCTCCCGTCCACGACATAGGGCTCAATGATGGCACCGGTCGGGCAGGCGTCGAGACAGCGGGTGCAGGTGCCGCAGTAATCGCCGATGGGTCCGTCGGGCGTTAGGGCAAGGTCGAGGATCAGTTCACCGATAAAGAAAAAGCTGCCCATTTTCCGGTTCAGGATATTCGAGTGTTTGCCCATCCAGCCGGCCCCGCTCCGTTTGGCCCATGCCTTGTCCATCACCGGGGCCGAATCAACAAATGCGCGGCCACCCACCTCACCGATCTGTTCCTGAATAAACGACAGCAGGGACTTCAGCTTATCTTTCAGTACAAAATGATAATCTTCGCCGTAGGCATATTTGGAGATTTTCAGGTCGCCGGGTCCTTCGGGAAGCGGTTCTTCGGGAAAGTAATTGAGCAGCACTGTAATAACGGATTTCGCCCCGTCGACCAGCAGGCGCGGGTCAAGGCGCTTGTCGAAATGGTTGGCCATGTAGCCCATCTGCCCGTGCCGTTCCTGTTTCAGCCAGTTTTCCAGACGCGGGGCCTCCTCGTCCAGAAAACCGGCCGCCGAAATACCGCAGAAATCAAAGCCCAGGGCAAGTGCCTGTTGTTTGATCAGGGTTGTATGGTGCGCTGTTGCGTCAAGGTGTTGTTGCATAATCCGATGCTAAGGAAACAGCATATGCGGCTGAAATAATTCAGATTTCCGGTAAATGTATGGCCGGTCATCAATCTTTCCGGTCGTTTTTGTGTTAAGCGGTATAATCGCCGGACCAGACAAGCCTATGTGTCAAGTTGTCAGATTAAATGGATTTGGCCTCGTTATTGTGCATATTTGTAGAAAGAAAACAGGTAGAGAAAGCGATAGTAAGCATGGAAAATAAAGACATTATTGACGAAGAAGCGCCATCTGTGAACGAAAATACTGACAATCAGTCTGCCGAAGCGGCAGAGCAACCGGCTGCCGAAACGTCATCGGCATCGCAGGAAGTTGCCGAACTGAAAGACAAATACCTCCGGTTATACGCCGATTTTGAAAATTTCCGCCGCCGTACGGCCAAGGAAAAGCTAGACCTGATCAGCACTGCCAACGAAGGCCTGCTGGTGTCGCTGCTGCCGGTCGTTGATGACTTTGAGCGGGCGATGCAATCCATCGAAAATGCTAACGACATTGCGGCTCTGAAAGAAGGCGTGTCGCTGATTTATCATAAATTATTCCGGACCCTGGAAGCCAAGGGCGTCAAGCCGATGACATCGAAAGGGGAGGTATTTAATGCCGATATCCACGAATCAGTTACCCAGTTCCCTGCCCCGAGCGACGACCTGAAAGGTAAGGTCATCGACGAAGTAGAAAAAGGGTATTTCCTGAACGACAAAGTAATCCGGTTTGCAAAGGTTATTGTAGGAAGCTAATGGTGAAAGAATGAAAGAGCGAAAGAGCGGAAAACCACTCTTTCGCTCTTTTCCTCTTTCGCTCTTTAAAAAGATATGGCAACGAAGCGAGATTATTACGAGGTACTGGGTATCGACAAGAATGCCTCGGCGGACGATATTAAGAAAGCCTACCGGAAGATGGCGATCAAATATCACCCGGATAAGAATCCGGATGATCCGTCGGCGGAAGACAAGTTTAAGGAGGCGGCTGAAGCCTACGATGTGCTGAGCGACGCGCAGAAAAAAGCGCGCTATGACCAGTTTGGTCATCAGGGACTTGGCGGCAACGGTGGGTTCGGCGGCTATGGCGGCGGCCCGTCGATGGAAGATATTTTCAGCCAGTTCGGCGATATCTTCGGCGACGAATCGCCGTTCGGCAGTTTCTTTGGCCGGAGCACGGGCGGTCAGCGGCAGCGCGTACGCCGTGGTTCTGACCTGCGGATCAAGCTGAAGCTGAACCTGCAGGAGGTGGCCAACGGGGTCGAGAAAAAAATCAAGGTAAAACGCCACGTCACCTGTACGACCTGCGGCGGCAACGGATCGAAAAACGGTACGGCCGTTACGACCTGCCAGAGCTGTAACGGTACCGGTCAGGTGCGCAAGGTGGTGAATACGATGCTGGGGCAGATGGTATCGACGAACACCTGTCCGACCTGTAACGGCGAGGGCAAGCAGGTGACTGATCGCTGCGATACCTGCTTTGGCGAAGGCCGTTTGTTGCAGGAAGACGTGATTCCGATCAAGATTCCGGCGGGTGTAGCCGAGGGCGTGCAGCTGTCGGTCTCGGGCAAGGGCAACGTGCCGCCGCGCGGTGGTGTGGCCGGCGACCTGTTGATCCTGATCGAAGAGGAGGAAGACGAAGAACTGAAACGCGACGGAACCAACATCGTATTCGACCTGTACGTTAACTTCGCCGACGCGGCCTTAGGAACGAGCGTGGAAGTGCCGACCATCGATGGCCGGGCACGGATTACGCTGGAGCCGGGTACGCAGAGCGGCAAAATCCTGCGCCTGAAGGGCAAAGGTATCAAAGAACTGAACGGCTACGGTCGCGGCGATCAGCTGGTACACGTAAACGTCTGGACACCGCGTACGCTCTCGTCCGACGAACGCGCCCTGCTGGAGCGGTTACGCAGCGCCCCGAACTTCCAGCCGAAACCGAATAAAAACGAAAAAGGCTTTTTCGAGAAGATGAAAGACTTTTTTCACGGCTGAGTCGGCCTGAGCATACCAAAGCCCCATTCGGGAGGACGGGTCTTTTTTTGTGGCTAGTGAAGTGATTGAGCTACAACAAATTATGACAGTAGTGACATTTATATGAAAATTTGTTTATTATGAGCAATAATCATAAAATTGCTGTCAATCGCCTTAACGTTTCATTCTGTACAGTAATTATTACATATACAGTTGACTGCAAAGAAGAACTAAACCAGACCCTTATTGAATCAATAACCTTTACCTGACACCTTTATGGACTTCAAAGACCACCTCAAACAACTTGTTGACAGGGTTGCCCGCCTTAAAGATTCTATCCATACTGAGGAAGCGACAAAGACGGCTTTTATCCTTCCGTTCCTGCAATGCCTTGGCTACGATGTATTTAATCCCCTTGAGGTGGTGCCTGAATTTATCAGCGATATTGGTACGAAAAAGGGCGAAAAGGTTGATTACGCCATCATGCGGGATAGCGGAGAGCCCTGTATGCTGATTGAATGCAAGCATTGGGCGCAAAGCCTGACCTTGCACGATAACCAGCTATTGCGCTACTTTCATGTTACAAAGGCCCGCTTTGGGGTTTTGACCAATGGTATCATCTACCGGTTTTATACTGACCTTGAGGAGCCGAATAAGATGGACCAAAAGCCGTTCCTTGAAATCAACATGCTTGATTTGAGAGACAATCAGGTAGAGGAGCTAAAGAAGTTTCACAAATCCTATTTCGATGTAAACGCTATCATCACCTCAGCCAGTGAACTGAAATATACCGGTGAGCTGAAATTGCTGATACAGCAGGAGATGAATAGTCCAAGTGACCCGTTGGTCAGGCATTTGGCAAAACAGGTTTATCCCGGTCAGTTAAACGCCAAAATGATGGATTACTTTACCGGACTGGTTAAGAAATCCTTCCAGCATAGCTTTTCAGACCAGATTACGGACCGGCTGAAAACGGCGTTGGTTCAGGAAGAAAAGACCATTGTGGTAACTGAACCCGTAGCAGCGCCAGCGGCTGAAGAAAAGGAAAAACCAACGATAATCACAACACAGGAGGAGTTAGAAGCCTTCTACATTGTGCGTTCCATCCTTCGCGGAACGGTTGAGCTAAAACGAATTGCTTATCGTGATGCCCAAACGTATTTTGCTATTCTATTGGATGACAATAACCGGAAGACAATTTGCCGCCTGTATTTCAATGGCTCTAAAAAATATTTAGCGTTGCTTGATGAGGCCAAGAAGGAGACTAAGTATGAGGTTGCGGGAATAGATGATTTATACGACTATTCGCAACAGCTTGTTGAGGTAGCGGAGCGATTGATTAATAATAAGACTTAACTACATTGTGCTGATATACAGCATGATGTAATTAAGTGATATTTCGTACAATAGTATGTTGGGTGGACAGCCAAAAGATGAAAAACAACGTAGTGGTAGGCTCGTGTGCGACAGGCCGCACGCACGGTTCGAAAAGGCAGCTTGGGCTCGTTGGTCGGCTTCGGTTGACACGAGAAACGCTCCTATTCGGCAAGTTTGGCAAGTAGAAAGATGATTTGGTGTGTTTGGAAATTAAGTAAGTATCTAAAAATAGGCTGAAATGAGTTTTTCAAGAGCTTTATACTATCCGACCATTGATATAGGAAATTGGGACTGGGCGAAATCGGCTGCTCTATTTTGGGACACTATCCAAACCATAGTTCCACAGTCGATAAATGACCCATATACAAGTAAGGTTACCAAAATAATGTATGACGAAGGCGTACTTGTACCCCTCAACGTCAATCCTGAGATGGGATTAATACATGATTTGGCAAGTGAAGTGGAGAGATTTTTACAAACCAATGAAGCATTTGAGTATTTAGTAAAAGGAAAAGAAACTTTTATTCATAAAGACAAGCTGCCCAGAGAATTACAAAGAATTGCACGCATTCATCCTGAAAAAATGTCATCTGAAATACGACATGCTATAAGTGCTGATATATCTGAAGACGGCTGGATGCAAGTTGATAGACGATTTGCAAGGTTTTATATGAGTTTACTTGCTAATAAAATTTGCGATAATGAACGTTTGGTTCTGTTAACAGACGATGAACAGGCATCTAATTTAACTGAGAAAGCAAGGGTTGATAATCAAATTCAGGTTCTTAAACGTAGAGAATATGACTACAAAAGAGATGAAAGGACTACTCTTCATTTAAGCGAAGGTCTGCTTTCGAATTTAGCACTTAGAGGCATTAAATTTTCGCCAGATACGGATGTTATAGATGTTATCCGTTTCAAAAGAAATTATCAAGATGAATTAGGAGCTTTTAGAACAAACCTTACAAGGTTAGTAAAGGATATTCCAAAAGACATCACTTTTGAACAATTACAATACCAAGTAAACGATATTTACATAAATGAATTTTTACCATCATATAATAATCTGAAAAGTGCTTTAGATGGTTCTAAATTAAAATGGATAGCTGATAATGTAATGAAAATATCCTTTTTCTCAACAGGAGCAACTGCTCTTCCGACAATGATGTTGGGGGCAAATATTCCTCAAGCTTTAATTGCAGGTGCAGGTGTATCTCTTATATCCTCGGTAGTCTCTTACAACGTTGATAAGACAGAACGATTAAGAAATAATCCATATTCTTTCTTATATTCTGCTGAGAGACAACTCAGCAAAGAAAAGTTTGTAAAGGCTTTTCAAAGACGAATTTTTTAAAATGTTTAACACAATCCTGCACTTATAGTATCCGGCGACAGGGGGCACTTTTCCGTTGGTAAGTCAGCAGCCCAACCAAATGAGGGTGTAAAGGTTGAGGTTTCGTTTGTTGTCTGAAGTGGTTTCCTCATCCATCAACCCTCATGGTCGTTGGGCGATAGTCCATAAAGTGTTTGCGTAGTGGGTTTCATGTGACAATTTAAACGCCCTGCGTGGGCAGGTTTTGAGGCTCAATTTTTGGCTTTTGGCCGACAAGCCAACCGCCCCGACAGGCAGCATTTAGGTTTGTGGGGCAGCATCCGTGCGACAGGGTAAACGCCCGGTTGGGCAAATCTGAAAAAATGTTCTATGGCTTTTAATAGAGAGATTTGGTTAAAGTGGAGAGTGCGAAAACCTTGCCCTTCTTGCACTATAGGGCTTTTGATACCCCCAAGTAACAATGTAGGTTATCTAAAAAGCGAAACGGAGCGTTCTAAAGAGCTGAATTCATATGGCGGTTACTACAGAACAGAGTCAGTCTTTTCTTTACATCTAAAATGTTCAAATTGTAACGAAACTGTAGCTGTTTCAGGATTCATGATTGAAGATGATTATCCAGACGAAGATGGAGATTTACCTCAAAAATCTATAACACCAATTGCCTTTTATCCTCCGCCAAAGATTATTCATGTACCAGAGTCTTGCCCTGTCAATGTAAGAACCATACTTAATGAAACCTTTGGACTGTACTGGCTTGATGTAGGTTCTTGCGCGAATAAAATTCGTATTGCTATTGAAGTTCTAATGGACGAGTTAGCCATCCCTAGAACTCGAACCAATAAGAGTAAGCAAGTGGAGTTAACTCTTCATGCCAGATTAGAATTATTTAAAAAGCAGAATGTTGATGTCGCTGAGAATTTGATGGCAATTAAGTGGATTGGGAACGCAGGTAGCCACTTTTCTGAAATTAAAAATCACGATGTACTTGATGCATATGAATTACTTGAACACTCATTAGAAAGATTGTACAATGACAGAGATAGAAATATAGCTCAAATAAGGAATCAAATTAACGCGGCCAAAAAGCCTAGAAACTAATCTTGTAACAGCTACATACGGGCGGCTTCTGGCGACAGGCGGCACGTCCCGAAGGAGTGTAGGCAGTCGAACCGAGCAGGTGTGTAAAGGTTCAGGTACGTTTGTTCAGTTGCGTAACTTGCCCACCATCAACACCTGCGGTCGTTGGGTGGTGGTCTATGCTGGGTATCCATTTCCGGCTACGTGCGACAGACAGCACGGTTCGTTAGGGAAGTCCGGTCCGTCAGGGCAGTTTCGGCTGACAAATCACACCCCCGATAGCTATGATAAAGTCAAGGGTTTAAGTGCAATTTTTTAAGCCTTGGGAATGGTGGTCATTTGGTCGGGCTTACCCTGCCGGATAACCGCCACCAATTGATGTAATAGCTTGTTACGGACGTTGTTAATGATCAGCATTTTGGCTTTACCTTCAGCCACTTTGCGCTGATAATAGGCTTTGAGGGGTTCATTAAAGCGAATGGCGTTCAGGGCCGCCATATGCAGCAGGGCTTTCAGCTTGAGGTGTGCAAATTGCGAGGTATGAGTTCCCTTCTGTACGCTACTGCCGCTTTGGTGGCGATAGGGCGCTACGCCTACCAGAGCAGCAATGCGTCGGGCCGAAAACTCCGCATCGAAATTGCGGGTGTAGACCATCAGCCACAGGACGGTGTATTGCCCTAAGCCTTTGATGGATTGGGCCAGTTGAGCCTGTTGCCAAAGGTGATGGTGGCGGTTGACCCAGAGCCGGATCTGCTCCTGAATGAGCTTCAGGCTCTCCAGCAGGCCGGCCTGAGCCTGTTGCTGAGCCGTGCTGAGCAGATTGGCCGAAGTGGGTGCGAGTTGAAGCAGTTCCTGATAAGCAGTTTTCAACTGATTGAGAGCCAGCAGGTGCCGGTTACGGGCTGTCAGCAGGTCCTGAAGCGTTTCCAGGGCCGGATCATAGCTTTTCAGACAACGGACCTGCGTGGCAAAGTGATGGGCATAGCGGGCGATCCGATAGCTGTCGGCCTTGTCTGTTTTGCCTCGCTGCAGGCCCATCGACTGATTGATCTGTAGGGGGTGTTCCAGCCAGACATGGGCCTGCTGGTCGACCAAATAGTGCATCAGATTGCGGCTGTACAGGCCGGTATGCTCCATACAATAGAGCACTGACCGCAACGAGGATTGGGGCAGGTGTTGGCTGACCCATTGGGAGAGGCCAGTCATGCCCTGAGGCGAGTTAGCGAACTGCTGATACGCGATTTTGTGGGCCTGTTGGTCGATGAGGGTGGCATCCAGCGTCGCTTTACTGACATCAATGCCAACAAAGAATTGGTAAGTGGGCTTGTCGGGAGTCATCAGAGTAAGTAAGTTTAACATGGAGGAAATGGATACCTAAGCAAGCTGAGTGGACGCTAAAACCCTGATAATAGGTCTGCCCCTATGGGGTACCTCAATAGCTATATGGCGATTGGCTCAGTGAAGAAAGCAGGGGGCCTGAATCGAAGAATAGGTGTTTGCCTGATATCACTCATAGGTCGGCCCCTGCTTTCGCTTAGGATGCATCCATATTGCACAAGATACCGTTCTTCCTGGTTTTGTACAACAATGCAAAACTAAGGGTTATCGCTCGCATATTGCGAGTGATCAATATCAAGAAGGGCCTCCGGCCCGAAAGTTGGCTTGTCACAAAACAATCTACGGGGTGCATTTCAATTTGTCGTCTGAAAGTATGTAGTTTTGTTTGTTTTTCTTTGA
>NZ_CAMFHL010000013.1 GCF_945952095.1 uncultured Arsenicibacter sp.
TGTCAATCGTCAGCAGGGCTTTGGTACCGGCCGACGGATTAACGAACACGAAGTAGACCGTCTGGGCAGCACCACCCGGCTGACGAAGCGGCACCTCAACCGGCGACGTTGCATCGCCTTTGATCTCTGCTTCGCCGATGAGCGCACCGGTCGGTGACCCTAACCGCACTTCAACCTTACCGCCGGCGGCTTTCGCATCTTTCACCGGTGTCAGCTCGAGCTTACGGATACCGTTCAGGTCAATGTTATTAAAGGCAATGTAGCTCTGTGTCGAATTGCTGATGACGATGTCAGCGCCCGAAGCTCCTTTGGTACGGGAAACGCCTTTGCCTTCATCATACGTGCTGGCTTTCACTTTCGGATTACGCAGCGCGACCGACGAGGTTGCCGTCAGCGGGCCCATGGCGCCGTTGCCGCGGTCGGTGTAGCTGGCCGAGAAAATATACGAGCCGTCTTTCGATTTCGGAGCCGGTACGTATTCTCCTTTCACCGGTTTCTTGTTCGGCGCTTTAGTATCCGCCAGCGACAGGATATACCGGACCATGTCTTTGGTATCGTCGATTGACAGTTGCGGGTGGGCGCTCATCGCTTGTTCGCCCCAGACACCGCCGCCACCTTTGATTACCTTTTCGGCCAGGGTACTGAGTGCATTCCGCTCACCTTTGTATTTTTTCGCCACGTCGATATACGCCGGACCAACCGATTTGCGGTCAATGCTGTGGCAGGCTTTACAGTCTGAGAGTTCGATCAGGCGTTTGCCGGTAGCGAAGCCCAGATTGGCCTGGTGGCCCTGCGCCAGAATCGTTTTGTCGAAGCCTTCCAGGTAGTCAACCGTTACCGTTACGTCTTCCGGTGCGATCTTGCCGTTTGCCAGTGAGCCGTCTTCCTTATCAGCCACTTTCACTTCATACTGAACCGGCTTGTTATCGAAGAAGAACGTTTTGTTACCTTTTACCGCTACTTCCACTTTCGGCTGGTCGTTACCAACTTTGATCTGCAGGTTTTTCGTCGATACGTTGCCTTTGGCGTCGGTTACTTTCAGAACGGTTTCGTAGGTACCTGCTTTGGCGAAAGTAAATGTCGGGTTTGCCTGGGTGTTTTTGGCCAATCCTTTGCCAAACGACCATTCGTATTTGACAGCATCGCCGTCCGGATCGCCTGATCCCTTGCTGCTGAACTGAACTGTCAGCGGAGCCGAACCAACGGTTTTATTGGCCGACGCGATGGCTACCGGCTGGCGGTTACCGGCGTTGTAGGTAATCCGTGACAAGCGGGCATCGTCGTTCTGGGCAAACCACGTCTGGCCGTATTCCAGTACATACAGAGTGCCGTCGTTGGCAAACTGCATGTCAATCGGGTGACTGAATTTAGCGTTCGGCATGAAGTGCTCCATCGTCACAAAATCACCTTCCTTCGTCATCGTGACCGGGTGAATGTAATCGCGGATCCATTCATACGAGAAGAATTTGCCATCGTAATGACGCGGGAACTTCACGGCGTTTTCCGGATAATCATCGTAGTAATACACCGGACCACCCATTGCATTCCGGCCACCTTTACCAACAATCGGCCCGAAATCCGGCGAATCGGCATACGGGTAGTAGATGAACGCTTTCTGGGCCGGTGGCAGCTCACGCAGACCGGTATTGTTCGGTGAATCGTTGATCGGCTTCATCGGATCGAAAGCCGGTCCCGATGTTTCCGTTGCAAAGTTATAATCGCGGTACGCCTTGTTGTCGCCTACGAAAAACGGCCAGCCGAAGTTGCCTGCTTTCCGCGCCTGGTTTACTTCATCGTGTCCGCGCGGACCACGGCTTTCGCTGTTTTCACCGGCATCCGGACCAACTTCGCCCCAATAGAGGAAACCGGTGCGCTGGTCAACGGAAATCCGGTATGGGTTACGGTTACCCATGACGTAAATTTCGGCCCGTGCCTTGTCGTTGCCCGGGGCAAACAGGTTACCCGCCGGGATACTGTACTTCGCATCGGTAGGGTGCGGGGTTATCCGCAGGATTTTGCCGCGCAGGTCATTGGTATTGCCCGGCCCCGCCTGACCATCCCAGCCGGCGCGTCCCGGCCGCTCGTCAATCGGTCCGAAACCGTTTGAGTTGAACGGGTTGGTGTCGTCACCGGTCGACAGGTAGAGGTTGCCCTGACGGTCCCACGCAATCGAGCCGCCGGTATGGCAGCAGTCATTCCGTTTTACCGGAACCTTAAGCAGTACCTGCTCCGTATTCGGTACAATTTCGTCCTTAATATCGTCGTATTTTACCCGCACCAGCCGCTGGGCTGTATCGCCCTGTGCATTGGCAACCGGTGAGTAGTACATGTATAACCACTTGTTGTCCTTAAACTTAGGGTCAACGTTGAGGCCCATGAGTCCGTACTCGAACTTGGTGTATACCGGTAGGTTGGCCACCACCTTAACCGCTTTGGTTTTAGGGTTGAAGAGCTTCAGGGCACCTTTCCGCTCGGCAAAAAGTACGCGGCCGTCGTTCAGTACCACCAGTTCGGTTGGTTCATCAAGGCGTTCGGCCAGTACATGTTTGGTAAAGCGGTTTTCTTCCGGAATCAGGTCGTCGGCCTTTTTCTGACGCGCATAGTTAATACCGCCCAGCAGGTGTTGCAGGAACATCGGGTCGCTGTACGACTCGTCGGTGTGTCCGCCGCCGGTATAAAATGAGCGGCCGCCTTCAAAATCCCGGTACCAGACAAACGGATGGTCATCCCCGTTTTTGCCGCCTTCGTAGGTTTTTTCATCGAGCTTCGCTACCACGCGGATGCCTTTGACAATATTCCGGTAGTTATACCATTCGTCGTAGCGCTTCCAGCGGTCGGGCAGCATCTGCGTGGCCGGGTGCGACTTGTCGGTCACAACGATTTCAGCATTCTGTTGCTTCGGGTGGCTGAGGAAATAGGCGCCCACCAGCTGGTTATACCACGGCCAGTCGTACTCGGTGTCGGCCGCCGCGTGAATGCCCACATAACCACCACCTGCGTGAATGTAGTTTTCGAAAACTTTTTGCTGGTCGTTATCCAGTACGTCGCCGGTTGTACTCAGGAAGATAACGGCATCATACTTTTTCAGGTTAACATCCGTAAAGGCAGATGCGTCTTCGGTTGTGTCAACGGCAAAGCCATTGTCCTGTCCCAGCTTCATAATCGCCCGTTTACCGGCCGGAATGGAGGAGTGACGAAACCCTTTGGTTTTAGAAAATACCAGAACCCGCTGAGCCAGGGCCGATGAAGAGGCTAATGCCAACCCACCAACGGTCAGGAGACTCAGTACGGAAATGCGTAGCTTAAGCATAGGTAAAATAAAAGTGTTTCAGATCATGTTAAACGATCAGTCTTATAACGTGAAAATTAACCTTTTTCTACTCATTATGGTATAATTTCCAGTTAAGAAAAACCCTCTTTTTTTTTACTTAGTACGCGGCCTGAAAGGCTATTGCCTGCCTGAGAAAAGCAAAGACTAACCGTGTTGCCCCACTCAATCACACAATCACGCAGCAGAATTAGTCCGGCTGCGATGGCAGGCGTTCGGCGGGTACAGTGGCTTTGCCCTTGTGCCGGTTAATCCGGAATGTCAGGTTAAGGACAAAATTGTTTTTACCTGAGCCCGAAATGGGGGTAAACACACCCTGGCTGAAGGTGGCAGGGTTATAATTGGTCTGGTTTACCCATCCCGCCTGTAGAATGAGGCTTTTATTTACCTGATAGCCAATACCGGCATACAGGCGGTTCCGCTCGAAGGTCGGGCCTTTGGGGTTCAGAAAAATCTCGTCGTAGGCAGAGATAAAAAACGCGCCGGGACTCACGGTTTTCTGGTTAACCGGCAGGAAGCCATTCAGGCGGTAACGGATCCGGTTGCGGTAGGAAACGGTGCCGTCGCGGCTCTCCAGCCAGCGCTGCTCCACCCGGTAGCGGTGCTCAAACTTCAGCCGCGACAGGTATTGGTTAATAATCAGCTGTTCCCAGAATCGTTTTTCGAGCGTAAGCGTACCTTCTGAAATGGCTTTGTAGTCGTAGGTAGCATACCGGCCACCGGCCAGCATGACGGTAAAGTTTTTATCGAGATCGTAGCTGACGCCGCCTTTTAATTCATTATAGAAATACTGGGAAAAAAGACCGTTCGTACGGGCCTGAACTTCGGCGAAACCACCCCACTTCTTAGGCCCGCCCGGCAACTGAACCGTTCCGATAAACCAGGTTCCCCAGGGCGTTGACGGAGTGATACTTGTTTGTGAGAAAACAGAACTGAAACTCGTTAACAGAAAAAACGCCGGAAGGCAGGTCTTAAGCGATTTTAGAAACACAACGGGAACGATTAATTGCGGCAATATGGTGCTGCAAAATTAACGAAGTGTTAGGGTTCAAATGTGATTAGTAATACAATGTTAATAATTTGGTAATATTGATCCTGTTAGTCTATAAATCAGTGATATAGCGTTACAAAATGACCCGTGCTTCCAGGAAGGCACGGGTCGGAGCAGGGACTGACAGAGGTAGCGGCAGAATGTTAATGGAGTGGTATGCTTAAGACCGGAATGGTAGCATGGTTAATGGTATCTTCGGTAATGCTGCCGAAAATCAGGTGCGACAGACCGGTACGCTGGTGGGTACCCATCGCGATCAGGTCTGCTTTCTGCTCATTGGCAAAGTTCAGAATCGCTTCTTCTTCGTTAAAGACATTTTCGGCGGAAGCAAAAACGTCTACGTTTTGCAGTCCGGCTGCTTCTGCCATCGACAGCGCCCGTTGTTCGACCGCTTCATCAGCTTTCAGGCCGGCCGGATCGTTCAGGTATAAAACCGAAACAGCGAAGTTGAACTGTCGCTGGAAAGCAGCGAGCCGGCGGAAAGCCACTGCCTGATCTGCCTGTAACGTTGTCGGGAAAACGACAGTAGTAAAGCCCGTTTTGCTGAACGACAGCGGAATACTGAGTACCGGACAGGTCGCATACCGGATAACTTTCTGGGTGTTGGAGCCGATGAGTACTTCCTGCATACCCCTTGCACCGTGGGTGCCCATCACCACAAGATCAACTTTTTTCTCGTCGATGGTAGTTTCTACCAGCGCAACCAGCGAGCCGGGTTCAATGGCTGTTTCAATCGCTGTGTCAGCAAAGCGGGAGTCGCTTTTGAGGGTATCAACAGCCGCCTGCAGACCTGCCCGGACTTCCTGCTGATAGCTCTCGTCGAAAGCACGGTCATAGGGATTGTATTCGCCCAGCGGGTTGCTGTAAACCGGCAATTCATTACTATTCAGCAGCAAAATCCGGCTGTTGTTTTTGAGGGCAACTTCTGCCGCGATGCGCAGTGCATTTTTTGCATGCTCAGAAAGGTCTGTGGGAACAAGTATCGTTTTCATGCAGCGTTTGGTTATCTACGTTTGATGGGTCAAAGCTGCCTGATCATCAATGAAATAACCTTGATCAGTGTCAACGCAGGAAATGATCCTGCTCAGGCGGGAGCGTGTCTGCCATTTTTTGCCAATCTATTTTTTTGCCAACTTTGCCGGCCAACAACAAATTGACGCCTTACGCAATGACACCTCAGGAGCGGATACAGGAACTGACCGATAAACTGAATTATTATAACTATCAGTACTACCAGAACAGCGAGTCGGAAATCGACGATTTTACCTTCGACCGGATGCTGGAAGAACTGACAGACCTCGAACGGCAATATCCGGAGTTCCGCCGGCCTGATTCGCCGACCCTGCGGGTGGGCGGTACCATTTCCAAAGCATTTCCAACGGTGTATCACCGTTTTCCGATGCTCTCGCTCGGAAATACCTACTCCGAAGCTGATCTGATCGAATTCGATAACCGGGTCCGCAAAGGCCTCGACGGGGCTGATTTTGACTATATCTGCGAACAGAAATTTGATGGCGTTGCGCTGAGCCTGACATATGAAAACGGCGTACTGGTGCAGGGAGCAACCCGTGGCGACGGTGTTCGCGGGGACGATATTACCCCCAACGTCCGGACGATCCGGACGCTGCCGCTGAAGCTGCACGGATCCGATGTTCCGGCCTTATTTGAGGTACGGGGTGAGGGCTTTTTCCCGTTGTCGGAGTTTGAACGGATTAATAAGGAGCGCGAAGATATCGGTGAACCGCTGCTGGCAAACCCGCGTAATGCGGCATCCGGGACCTTTAAAATGCAGGATTCTGCGGTGGTAGCGCACCGGCGGCTGGATTGTTACCTGTATTCGTTCCTGATTGATCCGGACGCTGCGCAGGCCGCCGGCGATCAGACAGAACCGGTTAAAACCCACGAAGAAAGCCTGCTGGCGCTGAGCCGTTGGGGCTTCAATGTGTCGCCGACCTGGAAAAAGTGTGCTGACATCAAAGAGGTGATGTTGTACATTAATGAATGGGAAACCAAACGCTTTACGCTGCCGCTCGCAACCGACGGTATTGTTATTAAGGTGAACCGCTACGATCAGCAGCGCGAACTCGGCTTTACGGCCAAGAGCCCGCGCTGGGCGATTGCGTTTAAGTTTAAAGCCGAAGCCGCCGCTACAACGCTCAACAGCATTACCTATCAGGTAGGCCGGACGGGCGCGGTTACGCCGGTAGCCAACCTGACGCCGGTGCTGCTGGCCGGCACGGTCGTGAAGCGGGCGTCGCTGCACAACGCCAACGAAATTGAGCGGCTGGGCGTCCGGTTGCATGACACGGTGTTTGTCGAAAAGGGCGGGGAAATTATCCCGAAAGTAACCGGCGTCGATCTGACGAAGCGCCCCGCCGATAGTGAGCCGGTCGTGTATCCGACCCATTGTCCGGCCTGCCAGACGCCGCTGATCCGGAAAGACGGCGAGGCGCATTTTTATTGCCCGAACGAAAAAGGATGCCCGCCGCAGCGACAGGCCCGTTTTGAGCATTTCATCCAGCGCAAGGCGATGAATATCGAAAGCCTGGGCGAAGGGAAAATTGAAATGTTGATCGACAAGGGGCTGGTGGAGTCGCCGGCGGATTTCTATGACCTGACCCACGATCAACTGCTGGGCCTCGAAAAGGTCTTTATTGATGAAGAGACCGGTAAACGCCGTGTGGTTAGTTTCCGCGAAAAAACGGTTGATAATATCCTGAAGGCCATTGATAAATCGAAAGGGCAGCCGTTTGCCAGTGTCCTGTTTGCCCTCGGTATCCGCTATGTCGGTAATACCACGGCCGAAAAGCTGGTTGATTACTTCGGCAACATGGACGCGCTGATGACGGCCCCCTACGAAACGCTGGTGACGGTGCCGGAAGTCGGGCCGCGTATTGCCGAAAGCCTGGCGGCGTGGTTTGCCGAACCCGAAAACATCGCCTACGTGGAGCGGCTCCGCCGGGCTGGGCTACAGTTTGCAGGTGAACGGAAAGTGGTTGAGGTCGAAGGGGATAGTCTGGCTGGCAAGACGTTTTTGTATACGGGTACATTTGCCGGCTACAGCCGTGAGGAACTGGAGGCGAAAATTGCGGCCAATGGGGGTAAACTGCTGAGCGGCGTGTCCAAAAAACTCAATTACCTGATTGTGGGTGAGGGCGCCGGTCCGTCGAAAGTCAGCAAAGCCACGCAACTGGGCGTAACGATGATTGACGAAGCGCAGTTTAAAGCCCTGCTGGGGGAATGAAATTCAGTTGCCGGGGCTGATAAACAGCTTTTTCCCGTCTAAATCTATTAACTTTGCCGTAATAACTCACTTGCGTGCGGTGAATGAACCGGAATGCAGACGCGTCGGATGATGTTCCCGGCAGATCCGGAAGTAAACCGCCTTATCACCCTAATTATCCTTTACATGGATACTCGTTTTCACGGCGTTGGCGTAGCTATTGTGACACCTTTCAACGCTGACCATTCAATTGATTTCGACGGTTTCGGTCGTCTGATCCGGCACGTCTCAGACGGAGGCGTGAATTACATTGTCCTGCAGGGCACCACCGGCGAATCGCCTACCGTTACAAAAGCCGAAAAGAAACAGTTACTGACGTTTTTGAATGAACATAATTCGCGTAAGCTGCCGGTTGTATATGGTGTTGGCGGTAATGTAACGGCAGACGTTGTGGCGGGTATGAAAGACATCGACTTTGATGGCGTTGACGCCATTCTGTCGGTTTGTCCTTATTACAATAAGCCGGGTCAGCGGGGTGTGATTGAGCATTTTACACGGGTTGCCGACGCTTCGCCGGTACCGGTTATTTTATACAACATTCCGCCGCGGACGGGCATCAACATGTCGGCCGAAACGGTTTGTAAACTGGCTGAACACGACAATATCATTGGTGTAAAGGAAGCATCCTGCATCATTGAGCAGTGTATGGAAATTGCACGGGACAAGCCGGAAGACTTTCTGTTGATTTCGGGTGATGACGTGCAGGCTGTTCCGATCATCAGCATTGGCGGAGTAGGGGTAATGTCGGTTATTGCCAACGCGCTGCCGGCTAAGTTTTCGGCGGTGGTGAATGCTGCTCTCGAAGGCGACTTTGCCTTTGCCCGCAAAGAGCTGGGTCATTTCCTCCGGATCGATCCGCTGTTATACGAAGAAGGCAATCCGGTAGGGGTGAAGAAGATTCTGGAAATTATGGGGCTGATCAACTCCGATGTGCGTTTGCCGCTGATGAAGGCATCCGACAGCCTCGGTGAGCGCATCAAAGTGGTATTGAAGCAGGATAATCTGGTCGAACTGGTAGCATAAACCTGTTCTGTCTATAAAGCAAAAGCCCTGACCAGCAACTGGTCAGGGCTTTTGTGTTTGTATATGTCTCTATGTATTCCGGCTTCCGCCACCAAAAAGCTTTGAGATCAGCCAGATAACCAGCACAATAAAGCCAACAACGGCGATTATGCCCGTCCACGCACCTGCTTTAAAAATATCACCGGCCAGTTCGCAGCCGCTTACGGTGATGGCTACCCAGAACGTGAGCAGCAGCATCGTTATTTGTTCAAATTTATTCATGATCGTCAAACGTTGAGTAAATGGGAAAATAATTTACTACTGAAACCGTTGACGCGCAGGTTTGTTTGAAAGCGTTAGGGAAAGCAATAAAGTTTACCGTCAGTGCCGGTATAAAGGCATAGACGAATTTATTTGCTCTTGCTTACCGCCGTTAACTGGATCTGGGTAATGGACTGATTGTTAACTATATAGGTCTTTGTCTATGCAATTGTCTATGCCTGATCTTTGACTTTAGTTCCGGAAACTACTTTTTTGTTTCATGCATATGCCTCGTGTTGCTGGTATAGCGGCAAACCTGCCTGTACTGCTCTCTGAGTGAGAGGAAATGCTGATGGATGGGCCGGAACCTTTGACCTGTAAGAAGCGCCGGCAGCAGTCCCCTTTTGTTGCATTAGTACATAAATAAGCAAATAAGCAGTTCTTCATGGAAAATCCAGACATCATTCCCCCCGACTCAACTGAACGCAAGCTGATGGTAAAAGTGAAAAACGGAACCGGTGACCTGAAAGAGGGTAATGTATTCATCGTGGATACCAGCATGGAGCCGGTCGATGACTGCCTGGTACTTGCTCTGATGATGAATATCGGCGTAGCAACGCTTATATCTTCCGAAGATGCAAAAACAAACCAGTTTCTTATCCTCGGCGTTGTTACTACGCTGATATCAGCCTGAGTATGTTAGCGTCAGACGTTCCACCAATAGGTAAATTTCAGCACCAGTGCCCGGTTTTTAACCTTGAAGGTTTCGGGCAGATAGTTGTCCGTGTAGACCAGAAATAAGTCGGATGCCGGTTTATAACGCCACTGTACGCGGGCGTTGACGTTGACATTCTTCGCCTGGTCGTTGTACTGCAGAAAAGTCGTCAGGTACAGCTTGTCGGTCATAGTCAGGTCAAAGCGGGGGCCGACGAGCCAGAACACACGTCTGCCCCACGGCTGCGGCAGGCGGATGTCATTGTAGCTGGCAGTCATGGCGAGGCTGACGTATGGCTGGAAGCGGTATCCGGCGCTGGTCGTAATGTTCAGGCGCTTGCCATCTGCATAGTAACCGCCGTAACGGGTCGAGAAACCATAGGTAAACAGGCTTTGCGGTTTCGATACATACTCCGTTCCCCATGCCTTCCAGTTGTGCCGCGAACCGGTAGTCAGTGTGTCAATGCCGAGGTTAGTCGGATCAAACGGACTGAGCAGTTTGACATAGTCGGTTGCGATCCAGGCATTGAACGTACTCCGGCTTCTGAAGGTCCAGAGGTAATTCAGATACGTCTCGTTGTCGGTTTGTTTAAACGCCATGTTATAATAATAGCTCGACACCAGTGTCGGGCCGTGGCTTAGCACAGATCCGCCTTTCGGGAAGAAGAAATAACCGACGGTCGTTGTCCAGCGGTTGTATCCTTTACGCGGAACATACCCTGTTTCGGCCGAAAACCGGCTGCCGATGCTCTCAAACTGACCGTTGATCAGCCACCGGCGGCTGGCATATTGCAGGTTACCGGCAAGGATGTTGTTGTCTTTGGTCGTATTTGGCTGGAACGATTTGACGTACATCAGTTTCCCCGTCCAGAGGTTATTAGACGAAGCAAGGTTGTATTCCAGCCCCAGATTCCGGTTGTAGCGAGAGTAGGTTGGTTTGTCGGGCTGCGGCTCGTAGTTCAGTGATTCTTTGTTGACGAACAGGACGCCGATGTTGGAACGGGCGAAGATGCGCCGTTGCAGGGCGGCCACCGTAAAATTCTGTTTAGGCAGACCGGTTTCCTTCACGGCGCTGGTCTGCATGTTCATCAGGCCGATCCGCCAGTCTTTGTTGAGCTTGCCGCTCAGCCGTGCGCCGAACTGAATCGGTACGCCCAGGCCAATGCGGCGGCTGAAAAACGGGCGGATGGTCTGGTAGCCGAAATTCGAAAACTGATCGCCGTTTTCAATAAAAAACTGGCGGCGTTCCGGAAAAAACAGCTCGAAGCGGTCGAGGTTGGTAACCTGCTGGTCAACGTCGACCTGCGAAAAGTCAGGGTTGACGGTCAGGTCAAGGTTGAGCGATGAGGTAACGGCAATTTTGGCATCGCCTCCGATATCACGGCGGTAGGCCGTCGGAGAGCCGTTTGCGTAGTTGTTGGTCAGTCCGCCGAGTACGTACGGAATCAGCGAGACGTTAGGCCCCGGAGTCGGCGGGGCTTCATCCCAGACCAGCACACCGGTGTATGCCAGCGAAGCCGTGGGGAACTGGCGGGGCACGGGCGTCCACGACGATTTTTCGGTCGTTTTCAGGTCGAGCCGGCTGAAGTTAATGCCCCAGCGGGTGATGCCTTTTTTGTAGCGCAGGGTTTTGAAGGGAATGGCCGCTTCGAACACATAGCGGTCGCCGTACTGTTTTACGGCCGAAAACCATTTATTGTCCCAGCTCAGGTTGGCCTTGCCGCCGTCATAGAGCAGTCCGTCCCACTGTGCCCCGACGGCGTTAGCCCCGAAGGTGAAGCCGTTGGTCTGGTCGTCGAAGGTGTCCATGAACAGCAGGAAGTTGTCGTTTTTGGTAAACGACCAGTCGCGGCGGAGCGATTCGACCATGTAGGGTCCCGGCATACCGTCGAAGCATACGGCCGTGATGTAGAGATGGTGCTGGTCGTAGGTCATCCGCACCTCGGTCCGGAGCCTGGCGCGGCTGGTATCCATCGGCAATACCATGTAGAAGTCAGACGCCACGTCGGCTTCCTGCCAGGCCGGTTCGTCGATGGCGCCGTCGATTTTAACCGGGGAGCTGGCCCGTTTGATATGCAGCTGATACGCTTCGTTCTTTTTTTGTGCCGCAAGCGGCTGGTACAGCAGGTAAAAAAGTAAGCAGTACAGTAGTTTTTTCACAGATAAGCAGTTCTATACAGGCAAAAGACAAAGGTAAGGAGTGATTTACTGACAAGCCCGTAAACAGTAGAAAACGGGCTGAAGCTGATTCTTATCACGGGGCGGGCGCTACTCATATGACAGAAAAAGGGATGCTTCCGGAAATAGTGTTTTTCCAATCGGGAACCGCAGGAAAATAGCATTCAGGGCTTATTTTCCGGGTATTTTTTTGTATCTTTATAAGGTCTAAAGCGACGCAGATTGTGGCACTTCCCGCCTTTTGCAATACGTAACAACTGTAATTTTTCATGATGAACGAACACGAACATCAGGAACCTATCGATCAAGAACAAACAGCAAATACTGAACATCAACCCGAAGAAGTCCTGCACCAGCAAACGGTTGTGTCAGGCCTGTATGAGAACTGGTTTCTGGAATATGCCTCGTACGTAATTCTCGAACGGGCGGTTCCGGCAGTAGAGGATGGTCTCAAGCCCGTACAGCGACGCATTCTGCATGCCCTGAACGAAATGGACGACGGCCGCTTCAACAAGGTGGCGAACGTAATCGGGCAAACGATGCAGTACCACCCCCACGGCGATGCGTCGATCAACGAGGCCATCGTGACGATGGGGCAGAAAAGTCTGGTTTTTGATACACAGGGAAACTGGGGTGACATCCGGACCGGCGACGGTGCGGCGGCCCCGCGGTATATCGAAGTCCGGCTGTCGAAGTTCGGGGCCGATGTGGTGTTTAATCCGCAGACGACCGAATGGCAGCTCTCGTATGACGGGCGGAAAAAAGAGCCGGTAACCCTGCCGGTGAAGTTCCCGTTGCTGCTGGCAATGGGCGTGGAAGGGATTGCCGTTGGTCTGTCGACCAAAATCCTGCCGCATAATTTTAATGAGCTTATTGAGGCCTCCATTCAGATCCTGAAAGAAAAACCGGTTGTGTTGTATCCGGACTTTCTGACGGGTGGTTTTATTGATGTCAGTAACTACAACGACGGGCATCGCGGCGGCAAGGTCCGGATCCGGGCCCGTATCGAAGAGTTCGATAAAAAGACGCTGATCATCCGCGAAATTCCGTTCGGCACCACAACCACTTCGGTTAAGGATTCGATCATCAAAGCCAATGATGATGGTAAAATCAAAATCAAGAAGGTAGAGGATCTGACATCGAAAGACGTTGAGATTCACGTGCACCTCGCACCGGGTGTTTCGCCGGACATAACCATTGACGCGCTGTACGCCTTTACGGAATGCGAGGTCTCGGTATCGCCGAATGCCTGCGTGATCATCGGCGAGAAGCCACACTTTGTCAGTGTACTGGAGATTCTGCGGCTCAACACAGCGCAGACGGTTGTCCTTTTGCAACGGGAACTTGAGATCCGGCGTAATGAACTGAAAGAGCGGTTGCTCTACAGCTCGCTGGAAAAGATCTTTATCGAGAAACGCATTTACCGGAAAATCGAGGAATGTGAAACGTTTGAAGCCGTTATCGAGACGATCGATAAGGCGCTCAAACCGTATAAGAAGGAGTTCTACCGCGAAATCGTTGAAGATGACATTATCCGCCTGACCGAAATCAAGATTAAGCGGATTTCGAAATACGACGGCTTTAAGGCTGACGAGCTGATGCGGCGGCTACAGGAAGAACTGGCGGAGACGGAAGACCATCTGGCCAACATCATCCGGTATACCATTGCCTATTTCAAGGAATTACAGAAGAAATACGGTAAAGGCCGCGAACGGCGCACCGAAATCCGGGCGTTTAACACCATTGCGGCCAGCATCGTGGCGGCGGCCAACCAGAAACTGTATGTTGACCGTGAAGGCGGTTTCATCGGCTATGGCCTGAAGAAGGATGAGTTTGTCAGCGACTGCTCGGACATCGATGATGTGATTGTTTTCCGGCGCGACGGCAAGTGCCTGGTTACAAAGGTGCAGGAAAAAGTCTTTGTCGGAAAAGATATTATTTATTGTGCCGTTTTCAAGAAAAACGACGAACGGAAGATTTATAACGTGGCCTACCTCGACGCAAAATCGGGTATATCCATGGTGAAACGCTTCCCGATTACGGCCGTCACCCGCGATCGTGAATATGACCTGACGATGGGTAACCCGAAATCAAAAGTGCTGTACTTTACGGCCAATGATAACGGGGAAGCGGAAGTGATTCAGGTAAATCTGACAGCGCAGAGCTCAGCTAAGGTTAAACAGTTTGATTTTGACTTTGCGACGCTGAGTGTGAAGAATCGTGCGGCGCAGGGGAATATCCTGACGAAGTATCCTGTCCGGAAGATTGTTCAGAAAAGTGCGGGGACGTCAACACTGGGTGGTGTAGACATCTGGTTTGACGAGCACCTCGGCCGGTTAAACCGCGATGAGCGGGGACGGTTCCTGGGCAATTTCGATGCGAAAGACTGTATTCTGGTCGTTTACAAGGACGGGCAGTATGAGCTGACGTCGTTTGATCTGTTGAACCGCTATGAACCGGCCGAAATCCAGGTCCTGCAGAAGTTTGATCCGGAAAGCGTGCTGTCAGTGATTTATTACGAGGCAAATCAAAAGCTTTACTATGTCAAGCGGTTCAAAGTTGAAACTACATCGCTCGACAAGAAGTTTAGCTTTATAGGCGACACCAAGGGCTCGAAACTGCTGGCTGCAACGGCCGACCGTTATCCGCGGATTGAAGTGGTTTATCAGGTGAAAGAGCGCGGACCACTGGAAAAAATGGTGCTGGAGCCGGAAGGCTTTATTGACATCAGAGGCTGGAAGGCGCTGGGCAATAAACTGCCGTTTGTGAAGGTTAAGGAAGTAAAACTGCTGACACCGCGGGAAGTCGACGCACCGCCGGCCCTACCAATGGGCGGGCTGGATCTGGATACCGGAGAGGCGGAAGGGCAATTGCCGGAGGCTGCCACGGAATCCGTTGAGGCGGAGCCGGTTCAGGCCGAACCAATTCAGACAGAACCAATTCAGGTCGAACCGTTAAGCATTGAGCTGAATGGCCAGTTAGGCCTATTCTGAATAAAGGGGAATACCGGCAACGGCTAACCCGATAGCGATTATGAACCCTACACTGTTCACTACTGACTATAGCGGAGACGAAACAAAACGTCGTTCTTCGGTTCGGTTAGTCAAGCGGCTAATCAAGGGCGGTATTGCTTTTGGTTTCGGGCTTGTGCTGATCGTGCTGCTCTGCAACTGGTGGGTAGTGAACAGTACGGAGGGACAGATCTATTTTAACCTCCAGCGGTTGCCGGCAAATGATGTCGGCCTGGTGTTGGGCACCAGCAAGTTTGTCCGGAGCGGCAAGGAAAACCTGTTTTTCCGGTACCGTATGGAAGCAACGGCCCTGCTCTGGAAAGAAGGTAAAATCAAGTACATCATTCTGAGCGGTAACAACGATTCGGAATATTACAACGAACCGGCCGATATGATGCGGGCTCTGCGCCGGTTAGGTGTTCCCGAAGATGTCCTGATCCTGGATTATGCCGGCTACCGGACGTTCGACTCGGTTGTCCGGTGCAAGGAGGTTTTTCACAAAGACAAAATCACCATTATTTCGCAGAACTTTCACAATGCCCGCGCCCTGTACATCGGCAACCACGAGGGTATTGAGGCCATTGCCTTTGCCGCACAGGATGTCCCCGACGGGTATTCGCTCCGTACACTGATCCGGGAGTACCTTGCCCGTCCGCTTGCCATGCTGGATGTACACGTGCTGCGTCCGCAGCCCAAGTCCGATAACAAAGCGTTTCCGGTCAAATGGAAGACCGCTGAGCCTCAGTAATTAACCACCGTTCCGCTCCGTCCGCCCCCTCCGGACCCCACTGGCCATAACGAGCCTGATCACAATTTCCTGTAACAATCCCGGTAAAAAGCAGTAGTTTTACAGCAAACTTTTATTCAGTTCACAAGGATTGGTTATTTGTTGTTTCTCAACTAACTAAAGAGACAAAAGAGTACCATTCTCGGTAAACTGACGACTATTGTATGACGTTCCCTTTGATTGCGCCATCTCTGCTGGCCGCCGACTTTGCAAATCTGCAACGTGATGTAGAGATGATTAACCGCAGTGATGCCGACTGGTTGCATATTGACATTATGGACGGGGTATTTGTCCCCAATATCTCCTACGGCTTTCCGGTGCTGGAAGCGGTGAAAAAATACTCGGAAAAACCACTCGACGTACACCTGATGATTGTGCAGCCTGAACGCTATATTGAGCAGTTTGCCAAAGCGGGTGCCGCATCCATTACCGTTCATTATGAAGCCTGTACCCATCTTCACCGGACGTTGGCACAGATTAAAGAGGCGGGTTGCCGGGCAGGTGTCGCGCTGAATATGCAGACGCCCGTAACCGTGCTGGAAGATGTGCTGGACATGATCGACATCGTTCTGATTATGACGATCAATCCGGGATTCGGCGGGCAGAAACTCATTCAGCTATCGATTCCGAAAGTCCGCAAAATGCGCCGCTTGCTGGAAGAAACCGGTTATACCAATATTCTGATTGAAGTTGATGGGGGTGTAACCCTGGATAATGCCGGTATGCTGGCTGACGCCGGCGCCAGTGTAATGGTAGCAGGCACGTCGGTATTTGCGGCAAAAGACCCTCACGAAGCCATTCGTCAGTTAAAAGTGCATCCACAGCCTTTAATTGTCTGAACAAACTGAACGGGGCTGGCCTCAACTATTACGATGAAAAAGCTATTATTGCTGGCAAGTGCATTCGGGTTGTTACTACTCACCAATGCCTGCCGGAAATCGGAGAGCGATTCGCAGGGTGCAGAAACCATAACTACGCCTGATTCCGTTTCAGCGGGCGGAGTTGCACCTCCCATGCCTGAATGGGCGCGGAACGCAACGATTTATGAAGTAAATATCCGTCAGTTTTCACAGGAAGGCACGTTCAGGGCTGTTGAAGAGCAGCTTCCGCGACTGAAAGAGCTGGGTGTCGATATACTATGGTTTATGCCGGTGCATCCGTCGGGCAAAGCCAAACCGGAAGATAGTCTGAGTAATCCGTACGCGGTTACGAACTACATGGCGGTGGATTCGGCCTACGGAAAAACGGCCGACTTTAAGGCACTTGTCAAACGGGCACATGATCTCGGATTGCGGGTAATTATGGACTGGGTGCCGAACCATACCAGCTGGGAGCATCCGTGGGTAAAGGAGCATCCGGAATATTATACAAAAATCAACGGAAAAATCGCCTCACCGCTCGATGACAAGGGACAACCATCGGACCTGACGTATGTGGCGGATCTCAATTACGGTAATGCAGCCATGCGCCTTGAGATGATTAAGGCCATGAAGTACTGGGTAAAGGAGTGTGATATCGACGGTTTCCGCTGCGGGGTGGCAGGGATGGTGCCAGACGATTTCTGGGTACAGGCACGCCCGGCACTCGATTCAGTGAAAACCATGTTTATGCTCGCCGAATCGGAATCGGAGCCCAAACAGTTCAGCAGTTTCAACATGAATTATGGCTGGGGGATGTATACCGTGCTGAAAGCCATTGCCCAGGGAGCGCGCCCGGCAACATCGATTGATACCTTAATTGCCCACAACCGGAAGACGTATCCGTCCTGGTATTTCCAGATGCTGTTTACGCAGAATCAGGATATTAACCGGAAGTTTGGTACGCTGAAAGAGATTTTCGGACAGGGAGCTGAAACGTTTGTCGTGCTGACCAGTACGCTCGAAGGTATGCCGCTGGTGTATAACGGGATGGAGGCCAATCTGGAGAAGCGCCTGCCGCTCACCGAACGCGAACCGATTTCGTGGGGCGATTACAGCAAAGCCGGTTTCTATAAATCCCTCCTGACGCTCAAGCATCGTAACCGTGCGCTCTGGAACGGAACGGCCGGGGGAAAAGCCAGTAAAATCCCGACGGATCACGACGAGGCTGTCTATGCGTTCTACCGTGCAAAGGAAATCGACCGCATTGTGGTCATTACCAATCTGACCGACCAACCCCAGCTGATCCGGCTCACCGGTGAAGGCTTTGACGGAATTTACACCGAAATTTTCACCCGTCAGCCGACCGAGCTAAAATCCGGCATGTCGTTTTCACTGAAGCCCTGGGAATACCGGGTCTATACGAATTAAAACGCAGACGTAAATAAGCAAAACGCGGCAGATAATGACCTCTGGTCATTATCTGCCGCGTTTGGTGTTTGTAAAATCAATGGAAAACGGCGTAATGTAGGGAATCCGTATGTTCAGTATGGAATGATGTAGGTAAAAAATTAATTTTACCTGTAAACAGCCGATCCCCGATGGAAGAACTACCTGATCGTTATCTGAATCCGTTTACTGATTTCGGGTTTAAAAAGCTATTCGGTGAAGAGCCGAACAAAGAGCTCCTGCTCGATTTTCTGAACGAATTATTAATCGAGCAGGAAGGACCGATTAAATCATTGACCTATCTGAAATCTGAGCATTTAGGGGCTGACGCACTTGACCGGCGGGCTATTTTTGACCTCTATTGCGAGAATGAACGGGGTGAAAAGTTTATTGTTGAGCTCCAGAAATCGAAGCAGAACTTCTTTAAAGATCGTACGTTATACTACGCTACATTTCCGATACGGGAACAGGCGAAACGTACCGACTGGAATTATGAGCTAAAGGCCGTCTACACCATTGCTATTCTGGATTTTGTGTTTGATGAAGACAAAGCAGACCGTTCGAAATACAGATATGATGTCAAGCTGACTGATATTGAGACTTGTAAAGTATTTTATGACAAGCTGACATTCATTTATCTGGAGATGCCCAAATTCCGCAAAACGGTCGATGAACTTACTACCCGTTTTGAAAAATGGCTATACGTATTGCGGAATATGAATCGTCTGGATCGCGTTCCTGAAAAACTTCGGGAACGTATATTTGAACGGCTTTTTGAAGTAGCAGAAATCGCCCGGTTTAGTCAAACGGAGCTATTGTCGTATGAAGACAGCTTAAAATATTATCGGGATCTGAAAAATTCGCTGGATACAGCCAGAGAAGAAGGTAGGGAAGAAGGGCGTTTGGAGGGGCAGAAAGCAAAGGTGCTGGAAATTCTGAAGAAAGGCTTGGCGGAAGGTATCTCTGTAGAGGTTTTATCGGGGCTAACAGGTTTGAGCAGCGAAGAAATTAACCGGCTCACCGCATTATGAAACTGCCCGAAGCGTACCGTTGATAAAGCTTCGGGCAATAACAGATTTACTCCGCCAGATTCAGCAACTCGTTTAGTTTCAGCAGCGCTTCAATCGGAGTCAGCCGGTTTACATCGATGGCGCGAAGTTTCTCCTTGATCAGTTCGGCTTTCGGGTCACCGGCTTCGAAAATTTTCAGGGCCAGTTCCCGCTCTGCCGGCACGGCCTGTTTAATCTTCTCTTTATTTTCTTCGCGGCCGTGCGAGGATTCAAGCTGGGTCAGAATCTGGTTGGCACGCTGCACGATACCGGGGGGCATACCGGCCATCTGCGCCACATGGATGCCAAAGCTGTGTTCGGAGCCACCTTCTTTCAGCTTCCGCAGAAACAGCACCTTATTGCCCATCTCCTTAACGGCCACATTGAAGTTTTTGATCCGGTGATTGTCATTGGCCAGATCGTTCAGCTCATGATAGTGCGTCGCGAACAGGGTTTTCGCACGGCATTGCGGGTGATTATGCAGGTATTCCGCAATCGACCAGGCAATGGATACACCGTCGTAGGTGCTCGTACCCCGGCCGATTTCATCCATCAATACCAGACTGCGGGTGCTCAGGTTATTGAGGATACTGGCCGTTTCAGTCATTTCAACCATAAACGTTGATTCGCCGCGGGACAGGTTGTCGGAAGCCCCGACTCGGGTAAAGATCTTGTCGACCAGACCGATTTCGGCGGCCGAAGCAGGAACAAACGAACCCGCCTGGGCCATCAGCACGATCAGGGCTGTTTGCCGCAACAGGGCTGATTTACCCGCCATGTTTGGCCCTGTAATAATGATAATCTGCTGGGTTTCGTCGTCCAGATAAATATCATTCGGTACATACGCTTCGCCGGGAGGCAGCTGCTGTTCAATGACCGCATGACGCCCGTCCTTGATATCGAGTACGTTACCATCGGTCATGAGGGGGCGCACATACCGGTTTTTCTGCGCTACGCCGGCAAACGACGACAGCACATCCAGTACCGACAGAACACGCGCATTCTGCTGAATGGCAGCCACATACTCACCGGCGGCCAGCACCAGTTCATTAAACATCCGCAGCTCAATGGCAAAGATCTGCTCTTCGGCATTGAGAATCTTTTCTTCGTAAACTTTCAGCTCAGGGGTAATATACCGCTCGGCATTGACCAGTGTCTGCTTCCGGATCCAGTCTTCGGGGACGCGGTTTTTGTGGGCATTCGTGACTTCCAGGTAATAGCCGAAAACCTTGTTATAGGCAATCTTAAGGGAAGTAATGCCCGTCCGCTGGATTTCGCGGTCCTGCAACTGAAGCAGGTAATCTTTACCTGAGTAAGCTAATGCGTGCAGTTCGTCCAGCTGCGGATCAATTCCCGACTTGATCATGCCCCCCTGATTGGAAAGCGTCGGCGGATCGTCGCGGAGTTCGGTTTCGATGCGGTCGAGTAAAAACGACATTGTATTCAGCTGGTCGGCGTATTTTTTGAGCGATTTGGCTTTCGACGCTCCTTCGGCCGACTCCGTAAAGGCGGGCAGGGTGAGGGCCGTAATCAGGAGTTCCTTAACCGGCAGAATGTGCTGAAGGGACCGTTTCAGCTGTACCATTTCGCGCGGGTTGATCCGGCGGACAGCCACTTTGGAAATAAGCCGCTCCAGATCGCCGATTTGTTTCAGATGGCCCACCAGCGTATCGGCCAGTTCGGGCTCTTCGTGGAGCCACTCCACCAGATTTAACCGTTCTTCGATCAGGGCGCGGTCTTTCAGCGGCAGCATCAGCCATTTCCGCAGCAAGCGGGCACCCATCGGCGTCACAGTCTGGTCAAGCACCTGAATCAGCGGCACACCGCCGTCCTGCTGGGCGGCAACCAGTTCGAGGTTACGGATCGTAAACCGGTCTAGCCACACATACCGGTCTTCTTCCAGACGCGTAATGCGCTGGATATGCTGTAAATCACGGTGTTCGGTTTCGTTGAGATAATGCAGGATAACACCGGCAGCGATAATGCCGTCGGGTAATCCTTCAATGCCGAAGCCTTTCAGCGAGGTAGTCTGAAAATGCTGTTTGAGGTAATTATAGCCAAAATCATAGGTAAAGGCCCAGTCTTCGAGCGTAAACGTATGGAATTTTTCAGCTGCCGGTGTACCGCCGAATAAGGTCGCGAACTCATTCCGGTTTCGTTTGCAATACAACACCTCCGACGGATTGAAGCTTTGCAGGAGTTTATCCACGTAGGCCGCATTGCCCTGCGACGCCAGAAACTCGCCGGTCGAAATATCCAGAAAGGCTATCCCGAACTGTTCTTCCTGACCAACGCTCTTTCCGAAGTGGATAGCCGCCAGGTAGTTATTGCGGCGGGTGTCCAGCACATTATCGTTAAACGAAACACCGGGCGTAACCAGTTCAGTAACGCCGCGGCGCACAATACCCTTGGCGGCAGCCGGGTCTTCCAGCTGATCGCAGATGGCAACCCGTTCGCCCGCCCGCACAAGTTTAGGCAGGTAGGTATCGAGCGAGTGATGCGGAAAGCCGGCCAGCTCTTCATGCGCACCGCCGTTGTTACGCTTCGTCAGCGTAATACCCAGAATCCGGCTGGCCTTGATCGCGTCGTCGCCAAATGTTTCGTAGAAATCCCCGACACGGAAAAGCAGCAGTGCGCCGGGATATTTGGCTTTAATCTGGTTATATTGACGATTGAGCGGTGTTTCTTTTACTTGTTTATCCGGCTTGCCGGCCGTTTCAGTTTTAGACGAAGGACGTGCCATTTATCATGTACATGCTGCGCTAAAGCAGCTACTTTTGCAGAAAATATTCTTCAAATTTAACGAAAAATGCCCAAAAAATTAAGTCTGGACGAGCTCAACCGCCTCTCGGTGGAGGAATATAAAGAAGCGGATAAATTTACCTACTGCCTGATTCTGGACGATATACGGAGCCTCAACAACGTCGGATCAGTTTTCCGGACAGCCGATGCGTTCCGGGCGGAACGCCTGTATTTATGCGGCATAACGGGAACGCCCCCGCACCGCGACATTACGAAAACCGCCCTCGGAGCGACCGAATCCGTTGACTGGGAGCACGCACCGGATATTGTGGCACTTACCGGGAAGCTCCGGCAGGAAGGCTGGGTGATTTGCGCTGTTGAACAGGCGGAGGGAAGTACCTTTCTGTCAGATTTCAGGCCGGAACCTAACAAAAAATACGCATTCGTGTTCGGCAATGAAGTTGACGGCGTATGTGAAGAAATTGTTGAGGCTGCTGATATTGTGCTCGAAATTCCCCAATTTGGCACCAAGCATTCGCTCAATATCGCCGTCACGGCCGGTGTTGTCTGCTGGGATTTTATTTCTAAAAAGATAACAAAAGCTTAACGCAACTATTTTGATTTCGTAAATAAATCCCTATTTATTAGCAGATTTTTTTTCATATAACAGGGTACCATGAAAACCACTAAGAAACAATTGTCGGCCGACCTCTCGGCTGCAATTTCGGAAAAAGTTAACAATGGAACGGCATTAGCTAAAAAAGCAACGAGAGCCATTGAGAAAGCTGCTGAGAAATTAGCAAAGAAATTGACGAAGCTCGCCCGTAAAGCAGAAAAAAGAGTAGACGAGGATTCGAAGAAGGCTAAAAAGAAAGCTAAAAAAGAAGCTCACAAGCTGGAAAAGAACGCTGCCAAGGCATTGAAGAATGCGAAGCGTACTGCTAAAAAAAAGAAAAAAGACCTGACCGCAATACCGGTAAACTCGATTATACCGACAGAAATTAACCCGGTAGATAGTGTTTTGCCGGCTGCGGATGACACGGTAACGGCAGTTTCTACACGTGTTCCACGGAAAGGACCCCGCTCAAAATCAGCGGATAAGGAAGAAGAGACTGCCGCATAATTTTTCTTTTCCTGGTATATTCTGTAACCCGTTTGAGCATCAAACGGGTTATTTTGTGTACTTTTATATGAGTTGATAAGCTAAATTTATAGTGACTTTTAGCTTATTATATCGTCTGTTACTGATACAAGGATATTATTAATTATCCATGAACGGTTTCTTTAGGGAAACGGCTGTAACCGCTCATGCGCAATCTCTCTGCATCAAGAAATGATCAACAAGTGGCAGGTGCGGTGTCTATTCCGTTAGATACGCTGCAAACGCTTGTCCATGAATTCCAGACCCCGATTGCCGCCATCCGGATGGCGGCAGATGTGTTGGCGTCTCCCATTGCCCGGGACGATGCCGAACGCCAGGAAAAGTATGTCCGGATCATTCGTGAGGAAACAGAACGGCTTCAGCATCAGGTGGAGACCATTCTGGGGCTTGCCCGTGCCCACCGCAATGAGCTTTTCGTTTGCGTTGCACCGGTAGACGTGCATGCGCTTATTCTGAAGGTGCTTGAACGGCACGAAGCGTACGTGACCTGTACGCTCGAAGGCGCCTCTCAGCGGATTCTGGCCGATGAACTGCACCTGACCAATGTCCTCCACAATCTGCTGGATAACGCGATCAAATACAGCGCCGGTAAACCGGATATCTGTATTGCTACATCCTTGACTGCCGATGAACTGACCATTTCGGTCCGTGATCATGGCATCGGCATTCCGGATTCGCTTCAGCACAGGATTTTTGAGCCGTTTTTCCGGGTTGGTGAAAAACATGTCAGTGCCAAAGGGTTCGGGTTGGGGCTAAGTTATGTGCAGGAAATCATGGAAGCCCACCGGTGGTATATGACCCTCAACAGTAAAGAAGGGCAGGGAAGCGAATTCAGCATCCATATCCCGAATGCCTCCTTCACTTCGCTGCCCTTCCAGACAGCGTAAACTGCCTGTTTATTTAGCGTTTGTCGCCTGTGCCGGTGCTACTACCTTCATCATACCGTTCATGATGCGCCAGTGGCCCGGGAACGTACAGACAAACGGATAATCACCTGCCTGTGCCGGCGCCGTGAAAATTAACCGGTACGTCTGATCCGGATTCACCAGCGGTGTGCTTGCCACAATCTGCGGAATCGACGGTACGTAGTTCTTTTCGGCACCATCCTTCGCCGTAATCATTTTGTCGGCAGCGGCTCCGATCACCTCAAGCGTTTTTGGTTTACCGATCACCAGGTTATGCTGCATCGCATCCGGGTTTTCCAGAATAATCACCACCTGCTTGCCGGCCGTTACGGTAAACTCCTTCTTGTCGAATTTCATTTCCTCCCGTATCGTTTTCATCCGGATTACCTGTGCGTTCGGGTCCAGATCGTCGTTGGCCGAACGGACGCCCCAGGCTTCGAGCAGACGGCCCATGCGGTTACGGCTTTCTTCCGGCAGTGAGCTGCTCAGGCTGGCCATAAACGTTTTATCTTCGGCCGACAAGGTAGCTTTTTTGCGTGGGTTCCAGCCTTCTGACAACCCTTTTACCATCGCCTGACCATCGTCTGTACCCAGCTGCTGTGCCTGACGGAACATGCTGACAACCGATTCGGCCGGTGCTGTTGAGGCATAGCTGCGGGCAGCGCGCTCCAGGGCAAACGTCGCCAGTTTCTGCGGCTGGCGGAACGTCAGCTTACGCGAAATCTGGTTGTTGTTTTCCTTCGTTTCGGCAATCGCATTATCGCGGTCAACCGCAATCGAAACCGTATAGTCACCGGCAATGTCGGAGTCGCAGCCCATACCACCGGTCCACGGTCCGTTGTTGGTTTGCCGGATGCCAACGCTCTGGCCCGGTTCCAGTCCGTCCTTATAGGTAACACTGATCATTTCGACCTTACGGCCCTGACCTTCAATCCGGATCGCCAGCGGAATGACCGTGCCTTTCGGAATGGCCACACCACCCTGGTTCGTCACGATGGCTGTCATAGACGTGCTCTCGCGGACAAACGGCGAAGCAGGGTCCATTTTAATGTCGGTAATAACCAGATCCGGTTTGTCACCCGTTGGCGTAACTGTTGTGACAGCAGCGGCTGCCTGGCCGTGGCCGGCATGATTCATCGCTGCGTGGTCGTGACCGGCCGGCATGGCTTTTGGCTGAGCAGCCAGCTGCTTCAGGTAAGCCTGCATCAGTTTGCCGTCCTGCGCCGTAAGGGCACAGGCAAAGGCATCCGGCAACCAGCGGTCATTGGCTTCGGTTGCCTGTGTCAGACGGGTCAGCAGCGCCGTTTGGGCCGTTGGTGTCAGCGGCATCTCGGTCATGGCCAGAATGCTGTTCAGGACAACCAGTGGCTCCTTATCATTCAGCGTGTTCGCCTGCAACAGGCTGTTCAGCGACGATTCGTTGCGCGGGATCATCTGAATGGCCGTTTTCCGGACACCTGAGCATGGATGCTTCAGGGCGTTTACCACCGCCTGCTGTACCTGCGGATCAGTCAGCGCACCGATACCTTCGAGGGTACGCAGCGCGTGGATGGCCGACGGGTTAATACCGGCTTCGTCCAGAGAGGTATCATTTACCAGCGCAATCAGTTGCGGCACCACGTCTTTCTGGCCGCGCTCTACCAACAGACGCTGGGCCTGCATTCGCCAGAACATGTTATTGTTTTTCAGGGCGGCAACCAGTTCCTGCGGCCGGTCCTTGCTCAGTGACAACGGGGTATAGGCCGGCGCTTTTTTGTAAGCAACGCGGTAGATACGGCCGTGGGTGAAATCACGCAGTTCGGTTTCGTAGGCATTACCCGCGCCGTTTTTAAAGCCTTCCGGTACGGGATTGTGCTGGATGATGTAGCTGTACCAGTCGGCTACCCAAACCGCTCCGTCAGGACCGACTTCGGCAAACACCGGCGCTACCCATTCGTCGGCACCGGCCAGCAGGTTAAACCCTTCGGCATCTTCGTAGTCGGTTCCTTTTTTCACCATCACGTTCTGGTGCAGGATATGGCCGGTTGGTTCTGCCACGAAGGCGATCCGGTTCCAGTAGTTTTTCGGATAGGCCCGTGCAGTATAGAAGTTATGCCCGGCGGCGGCGGTGAAGCCCCCGAAAACATCGACCTGGCGAACGCGCGGTGTAATCGGCTTCATGTCCTTATGCGAATCGGTGCCGCGGCTGCCGTTGTTAACGCCGGGCGCTGAGCTGAAATACCGGTGCGGAATGGCCATGTACCAGCCGTGTGAGTTGTTGGCGGTTGAGCCGAATACATCACCCGTTTCGTTAAAGCCAAAGCCCCACGTATTGTTTGATGTGCTCGTAATCCACTCCAGTTCAGAGCCGTCGGGCTTGAAACGGAAGAATGCCTGACCAAACCGAAGACTGTCGGCCTGACCCACTTTGCCGCGGAAGCCTGAGTAGCCCACGCAACCCCAGACCCAGTTGTCGAATCCGTAATGCAGGTTGCTCGGACCGGCGTGCGTATCAAACGTTCCGAAACCGGTAAACAGAATCTTTTTGGTATCCGCCTTGTCGTCGCCGTCGGTATCTTTCAGGAAGAGCATGTGGGGCGCCTGGGAAACAATCAGACCACCGTTGGCAAACACCATACCGGTCGGAATGCTCAGGCCGTCGGCCCAGCGCGTAAACTTGTCTGCTTTACCGTCCTTGTTGGTGTCTTCACACATCAGGATATAATCGCTGCCACCGTTTTCCTTGCGCTCGTTCGGATAATCCTTTGTGATCAGTACGAACAAACGGCCGCGCTCATCCCACGTCATCGCAATCGGGTGCATCACATCCGGCTCATGCGCGAACACTTCGAGTGTAAAGTCGGCCGGTACCTGAATCTGTTTTACGGATTCTTCCGGTGAAAGCGGGTTCTGGCGGAGTTGCGGGCCAGGGCGTTTTTCGTAGTTCGGAAGCTTTGCTTCGCCATACGTAAACGGCTGGGGATTCAGGGCATCGTGCAGTTTTTTGACCTCATCACCAACAGACCACAGAATGCCTTTTTCCATCAGGTCCTGAAAGCCAGGTTGGCTCCAGGTACGCTCGTCGTGGCCATAGGCGGTGTAGAAAATCCGGCCTTTGCCGTGCGTACGGGTCCAGGTATACGGCTCCGTTTTCTGATCCGGCTTGTCTTTTGCCTGATCGGCTTTGATGTCCCGGACGGCCAGCACGTTGTTATCGGCCTGCAGTTTTTCGTGCAGGTAGGTTTCGTCGTATGCCTTGAATGGTTTCAGGCCCATGATGGCCGGATGATCCGGCTGCACGTGCAGGGTCTGAATGGTATCCATCCGGTGCCGCCAGAACTGGCCGCCTACCATTTTCACATACTCCGGCGAGTTGCGGAAACAGTACGACGCACAGTGAACCGGAATCAGTCCCTTGCCGGATGCCACAAAATCCAGAATGGCCTTTTCCTGTGGTTTGGCAATGGTATCCCAGTTGGCGTAAATCAGCAGGCCATCGTATTTCGACAGATTTTCGGGATTGATATCCTCCATTTTGTCGGTGTACGTGATGTTGATGCCCCGGTTACCGAGGGCGGCCATTAGTTGCGGAACCCGCTCGACAGGCCGGTGGTGGCCGTTATCGCCTAAGAAAAGGATTTCAGTACGCCGGGCAGCGGGTTGCGCCGCTGTTGTTTTCACCGAATTAGACGGACGACCGCCAAAGTCACGTGGATTGCTGGAGGGTTTTCGGGTGCAATACATCAGGGTCAGCGAGAGTAACCCGAGTAATACACCGTAAGAGTGTCTGTTCATGTTGGTTGATAGGTTGACTTCTGGTTTCGGCTATAAGGCCCCGGAAGGGGCCTTACCAAACTAGATGGCAAAGAAATCAGGCAGGTGCTTGATAGCCCCGCCCTCAAGGGCAGATTCGTGCGCCAGGATACCAACCGATGTCCAGTTGGCCGACTGTGCTGCATTCGGGAATGGATCGCGGTCTTCAACCAGCGCCGTCAGGAACTCATGCACCAGGTGCGGGTGTGAACCGCCGTGGCCGCTACCCTGCGTAAACGACAGGTGCTGCTGCTCGTCCAGATCGTATACACCTTTGGTCGTAAACTGCTGAATTTCTTCCGGCAGCAGGTGCGCGTAGTCAGGAACCGTAACGTGTTCCGGAATTTCATGCTCCGGCTTTTTCGCCGTATGAATTACCGGATCTTCGCCTTCGATCAGCGGCCATTCAAATGACTTCTCGGAACCGTAGACTTCAAAGCTCTCGCGGTACTGCCGGGCCGTATCGAACAGGGAACGGTAGACATAAGCCGACAAATCGCTGTTTTTGAACTTGATATGGGCCGATTCAACCGCAAAGGGCGAGTTGTGGATCTTTGCCAGCTCCTCGCGGATTGTACCTGAACCAAAGCAGGATACATAATCAGCGTCCAGTTTCAGCAGCCCGGCAACCGGTCCGACACAGTGTGTGGCGTAGTGCATCGGTGGCAGACCCGGCCAGTAGTCCGGCCAGCCGTCCATATCCTGCTGGTGACTGGCTTTCAGAAACTGTACTTTTCCCAGCTCACCTTTTTCGTACAATTCCTTAACGAACAGAAACTCGCGGGCATACACCACGGTCTCCATCATCATGTATTTCTTACCGGTTTCCTTACAGACTTTCACGATTTCCAGGCACTCCTCTACGCTTGTTGCCATCGGAACGGTACAGGCAACGTGTTTGCCCGCACGCAGCGCTTTCAGGCTCTGCTCGGCGTGATTCGGAATCGGTGAGTTAATGTGTACGGCATCTACGTTAGGGTCAGCCAGCAGCTCGTCGTAGTTGCTGTACCGTTTCTCAATCCCAAAGGCATCCCCGATCTTATTCAGGTTTTCAACGTTCCGCTGGCAAATGGCATACATGTTCGCATTCGGGTGGCGCTGGTAAATGGGAATGAATTCGGCACCGAAACCAAGACCGACAATGGCAATATTAATTTTCGACATAGTGAAAAAAGGAAATAGGCTTCTATTACGTAACCCGGGAAATGTGTTAGCAACTAAAAGTGGTCAGGATAGTATTATTTGTCAAAAATGCGCTCAGCGGTAGCGGCTTTCAGAAACGCCATACTGTCGACGGCCAGCTGCTCGGGTGAGGCAAACATTTTGCGCCAGATATGAGCGGCCGACGCCATTTCGGTTGGTGTCTGGCCAAAGGCCTCGATGGCAATCGGACCGGTGTAGTTAATTTCGTGGAGCGCGTCAAAAATCACTTCGAAATTGAGCTGGCCCTGCCCTGGCGTAGAGCGGTCATTTTCTGACAGCTGAATGTGCACCAGATACGGCCCCAGCGTGCGCAGGGCGGCAGGCATGCTTTTTTCTTCGATGTTGCCGTGGAAGGTGTCAAACGCTGCCTGACAGTTCGGATGATTGACGGCCTCCAGGTACCGGACAAGCTCGTCGGCGCTGGTGATGAGGTAAATTTCGAACCGGTTCAGGTATTCAATGGCGAGGGTCACATCGCGGGTTTGGGCGTGTTCCGCAATTTCGCGCATGGCCGTTACCGACCAGTTCCACTCTTCTTCGGTCGGACCCTGACCGGTAAATGTCTTGAAGCCGGCAAAGAACGGTCCCATCAGGATTTTGGCCCCCAAGGCTGCTGTACAATCAACGACACCTTTCAGGTAGTCGGTACCGGCGCGGCGGATCGCAGGGTCAGTGCTGATCAGCGACAGGTGAGCCGGCAGGATGCTGCATGCCTGAATGTCCAGCCCGTAGGAGCGGATACTCCGGCCCAGCTGCTCCCATTTGGCTACGTTGGTATCGTTGATCGGCGTTTCAATAAAATCGTATCCGGTTTCTTTCAGAAACGAAAAGGTTCCGGTCAGGTCTTCATCCATGGTAACTGTCCACGGAAATAAATTCATCCCCAGCTTATTCATATTTTACATAAGAAGATTACTACAAAACTACTTTGTATATTTGGAGGATTCTCGGCTTTATTTGGCTAATGATGATTGTATTTTAACCTAATTTGTTTTAATTGCGCCTCATTTGAGGTAAAAAGCAGTTTATTATGCGTAGCGCGCTTCGTAAAGATTTAGAGCCAGTAGCCGCCTCCTTTATAGTAAAGCAGCTATCGGATCCATTCTTTGATCCTTATTGGCACTTTCATCCCCATTACCAGTTATTTTTAGTCGAAGAAGGCACCGGAACACGGTTCATCGGCGATTCCATTCAGCCGTTCGGGCCGGGAGACCTTGTTTTTCTGGGGCCTAATTTACCGCATTTATGGCGTAGTGATCAAGCCTATTTTGTAAAGGATTCCGGGCTGCACGTACGCGGGGTGGTGGTTTATTTTCAGGAGGATTTTCTGGGTACGGATTTCTTCGATAAACCCGAAATGCTGCTGCTCCGGCAACTGCTCAATAATGCACGGCAGGGGTTAGAGTGGGGGGAAGGCCGGCAGCCGGATGCCACGCGTGAACACATTGCCAATGCGCTGCGCCGCCTCGCCCGGATGCCCGTTGGTTTCGGCCGTGTGCTGGCACTGCTGACGCTGCTCGATGAGCTGGCGCATACGGCAAGCTACCGGTTTATTACCAGTGCGGGCTATACCAATACCGTTAAGCCGCACGAAACCGACCGCATGCAGACGGTACACGACTACGTACTGGAGCATTTTCACGAACACATCAACCTCGATACCGTTGCCGAACTGGCCGGTATGACACCGCCGGCTTTCTGCCGGTATTTTAAGGCGCGGGCCAATAAAACATTTTCGGAATTTGTGTCTGAAGTCCGGATCGGGCACGCCTGTAAGCTGATGATGGAAGGACGTCTGAATGTGACACAGGTGAGCTATGAAAGCGGGTACCGGACGCTGTCAAACTTTAACCGGCAGTTTAAGGAAATCACCGGCAAAACCCCGATGGAATACGTCCGGACCTACCGGGCCATATAAAACGCCGGTTGACTGTCTGCACAATCAACCGGCGCGGCAAAAACGGCGGGTAAGCCTAGTACATCTGGCTGGTTGTTGCCGAACGGGCGGCCACCGGTTCCAGAATAAAGTCGGCGAGGTCGCGGTTCAGCTGTTCTTTTTCTGTATAGAACAAACCATGCGGCGCGCCGTCGTATACCTTATACGTTGAATTCAGAACCATCTGCGATGATTGCTCGCCTGAGGTTTCAATCGGTACCGTCTTATCGGAGTCGCCATGGATAATGAGCGTCGGTACGTTGATTGATCCCATGTCCTGACGGAAGTCAGTAGATGAAAAGGACTTCGCGCATTCCTGCGTTGCTACCGGTGATGCCAGCGAAGCCAGCGTGCGGTAATATTCCAGCAGCGGTGTGCTGACCGGGCGATTGATCAGGTTTACGCCGAAGAACTGCTTGCCGAAATCGTCCAGGAATTTAATCCGGTCATCTTTCATGTTGGCGAGCATTTCGTCAAACGTTTCCTGCGGTACACCGTCCGGATTATCGTCTGTCCGGAGCATGAACGGGGTCACTGCGCTGACCAGCACCGCTTTGGAAACCCGTGCCCCGCCGTGACGGCTGAAATAACGGGCTATCTCTCCGCCACCCATCGAGAAGCCAACCAAAGTCACATCCTGTAAATCGAGTTCGTCGAGTACGGCTTTCAGGTCATCGGCCAGTGTGTCGTAATCATAACCGCTCCATGGTTTCGATGATTTACCGAAACCGCGCCGGTCATAGGCGATACAACGAATGCCCTGCTTCGGCAGTTCTGTCATCTGATATTCCCACATTTCGTGGCTTAACGGCCAGCCATGGATCAGTACGACAGGTTTTCCCTGACCCCAGTCCTGATAAAAAAGGTTAACGGGTTCGCCAAAGCGCGAATCGTTGGTTTGTATGTAGCTCATAACGCTGATAAAAAGTGTTGATAATGCTACATTAACTATACCCTATGGGAATTGTTGATTAATTGATTGTTAATTGAGCCAGAGGGAAAATGAGGTTTTGGTCCTACAATTTACGGTCGGTTGACGGATGGAAGTTTTTCCAGGAATGCCAGAACTCCTGATATGCCTGTACGGGCTGCAACTGCTTCCCGACCAGCGGCCCGTCTTTGCAAACCCCGTTTTTCCCCCAGACAGAGCCGGTTTGGTTGTCTTTAAGCGTACCGTCCGGCAAACGGGAGAAAGTGAGTACCTGATCGTCAAGCTGCCGGTTCCAGGCAAAAATAGAGGCCTTGTCGTTGCCGATGGTCAGCACGACCGGTACCTGCCCGATTTCGTCGTTTACGATCTTTTGCCGTAAGAGCCCGTTCCAGTCGTAGGCGCGGGAAGCGCGGTTCCGGGTGATCCCGACAACCCATGATTTATCGTGCCACGACAGGCTGTCACGGCGGGTCAGGTCACTTTTACTTTTGCCGGTTTCGTATGGTTTCATCTTGTCGTACGATTCCTGAAACTCACTGTCGGGCTGCATCACAAGCGTGGATGGATACAGTGCGGCCCATTCTTTCAGCGTCATGTGCTGCGTCGGCAGTTCGGTCAGCGACTGGCCGGTCAGCGGGCCGGCGATGGCCTTACCGGTTGCCTGCTGCCACCAGCTGCCCGTGCGGCTGTCTTCAAACATGGCGTTAAAATGATCCATGCCTACCAGCCGGAAATTATCAGGATGTGTGCCAACCAGCGGGCTGAACGCCCGGCCCGTCCGGCAGACGGTGCAGTAGGTAATCATCACCGGCTCGCCCCCGACGGTATCGCGGACCTGGTGGTGATAGCCGATAAACTGAACCGGATAAGCTCTGGCTTCGTCGTGGCGTACAATGCCCATCACCAGCCTGTCCATCGGGACCTTGTTTTTGTCGAGATGAGTCAGTTGCTTATGACGGGGCTGGTAAAACATTTTTTCGGCCAGCAACCGGAAATTAAACAGGTAGGCGACAATCAGGTAAGCCGCAAGCAGGGCGAGGCTTAGCCAGCGGTGCCACGGACGGTGCGGCCGGCGGATAACCGGCAGCGCTGTCAACAGGATAATGACCCAGCCTGCCACCCGCAGCAACCAGATGTGCTGATGAATCCAGTAGGCGGCGTCAATCGTATTGGCCTGCTGGCTGCCGGGCATCGGCATGATGAAATAGACTTTGGCTATTTCGAGAATAATCAGAAAAAAAATACCGGATATAAACAGAGCGAGACGAGACATACTATTGTGTGTTACGATATATATCCCCCGGCCGAAAATCAGCCGGGGGAGTATTCCCTTAACCTATGATGAAAGTTGTGGTGTGTATAGAAATGCGGTATATATAAGGGCAGTCGCAAAAGCGAAGGGTTGCCCTGTGTGTATGGCGCCTGTTACTATATACTACGCAAAATGACCGTGATCATACTATGCCGGGCTGCGTATATCAGTAAAAGAAAGAGACAGCAGAAATCTATCTATACTCGTTGCCAGTACGCTCATTTTGCTTTTCACAATTAGTGTGCCATTGGCCGGGGCAGCGGTTGGGTTGCTTTCTCGTTGGGTTTCAGTGCCAGCCGGTTATATTGGATCGACAGACTAAACCCGGAGTAGTTTCCCATGATTCCGTTACTCTGGTCAACGTCGCGGATATTGATTATATACGGCGGTTTATGGAAAATCCGCCGTCCGCTTGCCTGAATGCTCGTATCATCATCACTGGAAAAACCAAGCTCAGTCAGCCGTTTCTGAATTGCCGCAGATTGCTCTTTGCCCTGAAACTGGTACACCAGTACGGTCGACTGCGCATTGGAAATGTATTCCATCAACGTTGATGCCGTTGCTGCACTCTGCATATACCCACCGGGTTGTTTCGCATAAATACACAGCCATCCGGTTACATTGCCAACCCGTTTCTGGCAGGTAAACCCCTGCTTAAACATGAGCTCATCAAACTGATGCGGGGGCAGTTTCGCCCAGCTCAGTAACTCGTCGGCTGACTTGTTCTGCGCTGCCAGTTGTAAAATAAGACCGGTTGTGAAGAGAATGGTAATCAGGTACTTCATAAACGTAAAATTTACAGGGAAAAACTAACACTGACCACGCCGCTGCGACCGTCAGACGACCATATGCCGGGCCCCGGATAGAATGTCGGGCGCTTGGTGAAATACTGGCGGTTCAGTACGTTGTTCAGACTGCCCCGGATACTCAGCTGCCGGCTGATACGCCAGGTTGTATTCACGTCCCAGAGGCTGTAAGCCGGTACCAGCCCTTTTGCACCGTTGGCCGTTGGGGTAACGGTATTCAGCGCATCTGAATAGGTTTCGCCGACATAGCTGAACTGGGTTGTCAGACTAACTGTACGATAACGGATGGTCAAACCGTTGCGTGAGGTCCAGCGCGGAACTGATTCAACCACATTACCATTGACGGATTTATTCTCCGTACCGGTCGATACGCGGGCATTCTGATAGCGGGCGTCTATGAACGCTGTTGACGTAAAACCGCTGATCAGCAACTGATTATTGCGGTAAAGCTGTGCCTCGATCAGGGCCTCTACACCACGGTTGTGGCTGTCGCCGATATTGGTCCGCAATAAATACGATTGCCCCTGCGCATCATTCAGCACCAGCGAACCCAGCCGGTTGCGGTACAGGAGGTCAAACGCACTGATGTTGATGTGCAACCCCGACCACTGGCCGCTGATCCCGAGTTCGGCATTGTAACCATAGGCATCTTTCAGGTTTTTGTCGACCTGTTCATACACCGATGCCGGAATGATATCTTTAAAAATTACCGGCCGGTAAGCCTGCGACCAGCCGCCGTAGATCCGCATCGCCGGATTGAGCTGATACTGACCGTTTATACCCAGCAGGGCAAAGCGGTGGCTGATGTTAGTGGGCAGGTTCTCCGGTGTATAGTACGAGATCGTGCCCCGCATCCGCGTCTCTCCGTTTTCAACCCGGATTCCCGGCGAAACCGTCAGGCGATCCGTCAGGCGGATCTGCGATTCGGCAAAAAAAGCAATGTTGTTCGTGTAATAATGCAGGTCACGTTTAAACGGAGCGGTCAGGCTCAGATCAAAATCCGTACCGGTGGTACCGGTGCCGAGCTGACGGCGGTGCAGGTCGTTGTTCATGTACTGCAGGCCGGCCACGGCAGTCGCCTCAATATTTCCGACGCGGTATTGATGCAGCAGACGCATTTCGGACGTGTAGCTGTGGAAGTTATCAATATCGACCTGACGGGCTTTATACTGGCCGGTTTTCGGGTCGATAACATCGGCAACGGTTGCAAAGGCATCGAGCTGCACACTGTTGCGCGCACCGAGGACCGAAGAGGTAGTCCAGAGTAACTGCGTACGGTCACCGATCTGCCAGTTCAGCTTAACGGACGGAATATAAATGTCGGGATTGAAATAATTCCGCGCCCGGGTTGACTGGCGGGGATTAGCCGCAAACATGGAATCGGTCAGTGGTCCCGGAATCTGATACTGGTACTGCGACCGCCCGAATTCGGCAGTAATGCCCAGCCGGCTGGTTGCCTGATAGTGAATGCGACCATATTGCGCGTTGGAGTCGGAGCGGCTGTTGTCGCGGTAACCGGTTGAGTGGCGTTTGTAAAAATAACCGTAGTAGGTCACCTTCCCGACACGTCCGTGGACAGCATTGTAGCTGCTCAGCAGGCCGAATGAACCGGCCGACGAGGTGCTTTCGAAGCCAAACCGGCGCGTAGTATCGGCCTGTTTGGTTACGTAGTTGATCATTCCGCCAAACTGAGCCCCGTATTGCAGCGATGCCGTTCCGCGGATCAGCTCAACGCGGTCGATACTTTCCATCGGGGCCGAGTAATGGCTGGCGGGGTAGCCGTACATATCCGAGTTGGTTACGATGCCGTTCTGACGGATATTCAGCTCCCAGGACCGGTGGGGGTCCAGCCCGCGGGTGGCGATGTTGACCTGATTGCCGGTGCCGTCCATGTCGTAGACAAACACGCCCGGAATGCGGGCAAACACCTGTCTTGCGTTTTTCTCGGCAACATTCACATCCACATCCGCCAGTTTAATGACTTCGTTTCGTTTGCCGGCGGTCAGGTATGTACCCTTTACTGCCGGCATTTCTTCCACCACACTCGCCCGGACACCTTTAACGGTAACCTGGTTCAGCATGCGGGCCTTGAGGGTATCGGTTGATTGCGTGTAGGCGTAGTTACCGGTTACCAATATGGCAAGAACCGGTAAGCTGCGTTGTAAGCGGGATAATTTATAGAGCTTATTCATTGGCTGTATTCATTTGAGCAATGGTTCACAAACTACCGGATACATGCAGCAAACGCCGCATGGTCCGGTAGCAGGAAAAGAAAAGAGCAGTTAATTCACAACGAATGTCATTAAGACCTACAGACCGGAGCCGTCGGCCTTACCACGGTCAATGGCATACTGGCCCACGTTTTTGCCCACTTTAAGGCCCACTTCGCAGTCGAACCGGTAGTGGATGAGGCCGTAAATCCGTGATACCGATGCTTCATTTGCCTGGGTGCTGAATTCTGCCGCGCGGTCCGGGAAGATATAGCCCAGTACGGCCGAGGCTGCTCCCGAGAAGGTTGAGTGGCCGGACGTATACGACGGGAAGTTTGGCAGACCAACCGAGGTTTTAAGTCCGAACTGCTGAGGACGAGGGTAGTAGTAATAATATTTGACATCCCAGCATGAGATTCCTGCGTCCTGAAGCGTAGTGCCTACCAGCGCTAACGTACGGGCCATACGCACCTCGCTGTAACGGGCCTCATGCGAGGCGTTGGCAGCTGTCCGGTGCCAGTGGCCCGGCGGAGTATAGCTGCCTGCACCGTCGGCCCAGTAGTTGGCGATACGTGCCTGTTCGCGGGTTTGGTTTTTCTGAATCGATTTTAGTTCATCAATATTTTGTTGGTATTCAGTACTGTTCAGCGCAGGAGGCGGACCGGGACGCAGTTTTACCAGGGCAGCTTTATCAAAGTTCCAGGTCTGGACGGCGCCGTAATTCGGCAGCATCGGCGGACGGGCCGGCGATTCCTGACTCAGCCATACCTCCGATAACCCCATGGCCTTAGCTGTTTCAATCATGCCGCTCGTAACTGTCTGGTTGTTGGCCGCACTCATGCCGTCTGTTCTGGCGCGGCCCATTACTTTTGCCGCCACGGCCAGCCCCAGATCGTTACCGGCCGTAATGTCGCTCCCAACGTTCATGCCCGCCCATAAGCGGCTCTGTTTGTGTTCATTGTATTTGGCTTCCAGGAACGGTACTTCGCCCGGGAACATGGCTTTCAGGATAGTAAATGAGGCTGCTGCCACAACTGCATCTTCGGATGGATACGTCGGAATGCTGGAAACAGGCAGGGCCACGCGAATGGTTGCATCTGTTTTCGACGGCGCCTGCCGCTTGAATTTATACTTGTAACTCCATGCGCTGACAAGGGCATCATATTGGGCGACGCTCAGGTAAGCCAGGGCACGGGCCGTATAAGGCGGGTTGGCAAACGGGAATTTCGGGTCGGCGAGCGGGTTATTGGCGTCCGGCACCGGGTATTTCCCGTCGGCATTCGACGCGGGCGGAATGTTATAGCGGGCTGCCAGCTCCCGGGCAATTTCGTTCCAGCGGTAAACGGCACCGGCACCCCAATATACAACCGCTTCCTGCTGCTCCTGCGTCAGACTGGCCGACGCCTGTTTCAGGGCCGCCAGTTCGGTCAGGTACTCGGCAGAACTAACCGACGCTGGTGCGGCTACACTCACTTCGGTTGGCGAGGCCAGAATATAGGTCTTCCAGCTACCGGCCTTATCGTCAACATTGGCAGGGGTGTACCCTACGCGTTGCGGTTCGGTGATGGTTTTGTCACAGGAATATAAGCCCGCCGCGAGGGTAAAAAGGCCTACAGCAATGATATAGTTAAATTTCAGTTTCATGATTTTTGTACGGTTGGAAGGTTACCAGTTAAACAGATACAGGAGGCCGACCATGTAACTGGTGCTTTGGCCGGCGTTCATACCGGACACCACATGACCTACACGGGCATTGATCCCGAAATGATGCGGTTGGTATTTCCCGTACCAGCCTACGGCGGTGCTCATCATGTTGTTGGTCGGGAAAGGCATGTCATTCCGTGCGATATAATCACCGCTCAGGCAGGAGCCATGTTCGGCCCATACTTCGGTCTGCCATGTTTTGCGCAATACCCCGATACGGGCTGCCACGTCGAATGTATTCGGCACATTTACCTGGTTGGTATTGTATACCTTGTCGCCTGCTTTATAGGCATCCCGGTCAACGGAGATATTGCTGCGCCAGGTCAGCGTGCCGTGGGTAGTAACATATGCGCCTGATTTCGGGTGTTTGTAGCTGACCAGAAGCCGTCCGCTGGCGGTACGGCACTGCATCCCGATCGACATCGGCATAAAATCAGGCACATACTTACTCATGGGTAGCGACGCACCGATCAGCCCGTGAATGGAGAAGCCGTTTCGGTTAAACGCTTTGTATTTCAGCCACCCCGATACATCCTGGAAGCCTTGTTGTCCCAGTAAATTACCGGCACTGGTGCTGGTTTTGATATACGGGACATTAACAATCAGGTTGAGGCGGTTGCTGATGCCGACGGTGCCCATGAGTGACAGGCTCTGGGTGGTATGTGTGCCAATATTGAGGTTTTCCCGTTTCAGGTGATGTTCCCAGTACGTGTTCCAACTACTGCTGCCATACATCAATGCGACGCAGGCCGTGCGCTTTGACATGTAAATGGCATCCTGCGGCATCTGCGCATTTGCCGTCCCGGCCAGCCCGCAGGCTGCTATCAGGGTAATAATTAACTTTTTCATGAGTACGGAATTAGAATGCTCAGGTTTATTTTTTACGGTTGCCGGTTGTTTTTAGGGTTGCTGGTTGTTTCTGATGGTTGCTGGTTGTTACAGAACCCGGAACCATCAGAAAATCAGCAACAAAAGGTTAAAACCAGTAACAAAAGGCTAAAACCAGCGGCTAAGCGAGATAGAAACCAGATAATCGGCAAAAGCGGCATCGCCCTGACGGATACCCAGCGGATCCAGACGGTCGGAGAAGCTCTTAATCCGGTTGCGGTAGAGCGCGATCGGAACGGTAGCGGTGGCGGAGAATTTACCTTTCATGTAGGCCAGACCCGGCTCAACCGAAACAATGTAACCGGGGCGGCGGAATCCGCTGCTGCCACCGAAAACATCATAGGCTGGTACGCCTTCCACCCGACCGCCGGCCATAACGGCCAGACCCGGAATGAACGGCAGCGACTGGCTCAAACCAATCCGGGCAGCAAACTGATCAGCTACTGAAAACGAACCGGTTACGAGGTCAATCGTTGTGGCTTCCGGATTACGGACAACGCCGTTTGTCTCGCGCGGGTTGAACAGGTAGAACCCGTTAACGTAGGCGGTCAGCGTTTTGGTGATCTGGGCATAGCCCTGACCTTCGATGTTGAAGCCCACACCACCGTCGCCCAGCTGAATGGACTGGTCAACCGGTTTATTAACCGTGTAGTCAACGCCTTCTTTAGTGAGTTTGTGGAAGTCATCCGTCACTTTATAATTGCCCGTTGGCAGTTTAATGCCCGCGCCGATAGCAAAATTGGCTTTCGTGATTTTGGCCGGATTGATAAGCCAGTAGCTGGTCGAAATCCGCAGATCGCCAATGCCTTGTGAGCCGGTATGGAACCGTTTCTGCTGTGGGTTGGCTGATACGGCGTTGCCATAATGTTCGTACAGCGACGAACGGTCATTGTACTGGACCGGCAGGTTTACCGAGAGCGTCCAGCGGGGAGTTGGCATGTAGCTGATCCCCAGATCCAGCGCATGGGAGAGGTTCACTACTTCGGTGTGCTGCTCAAGGCGTTCGGTTTGTTCAACATCCCCTTTATAGTGACGGAACGACCGGAAATACCGGTATCCGGCATTAATCTGCCACTGACCGGCTTTCTGCTGAAACAGCTGAGATGACCCCCCGGGCGCTGCACAGCTCATGTGACGAACGGCCACACAGCCCTGTGCTGATGCCGATTGGGTATAAAGAGAAAGGCCTAAGGCCGTAATTGCTAAGGTAAAGATGTTCGCTTTCATAGACATGGTTCATCTGTCCGTATGCAACAGGTATGAGCGCCTGTGTACACGGGTACAGGGTGAATAAAAGGTTGAGAAAAAAGAATGGGAGGGCGCGGGACAGTATCTGTCCTGATCAGGCGCTATTGATTAACCGGTCTTTTACGTGGCCGACTAGCCCAACGGTATGAATATACGCAGCTGTTTGCCGCGCCTGCTTACAGACACACAGGCAGCAACTTCAGCCGGACAACAACCAGTAAAAGAGGATAAGGTCAATAGTGCTGACAAGACGGGTTAGTCCCGGATAGGCCCTTGCATGTTGCGGTTATGCTATGGCGGTTATAGTGCCACAAGAAGCCCGCATGGATGCAATAATCCCAATAAACCTGTCTGTTAAGCGAATCGCGGAGGAGGCGACAGAATAGAAAGTGAGCGCGTCGTATAACGCAGCGCAGCAACCGGAATGCGTACCGATTCGCGCCAGTCGTACAGGAAAAAATGGAGGACGGTCCGCGTGTTGGGCGAATACTCTTTCAGCAACAGCTTAGCCCACTGCCCGGCTTTCCGGCTTGATTCGGAAGGGGTGTTGAGCGTGTCTTTCATGAATGAAAGCAGATCACGATGCCAGAAAGAGGCTTTTTTGTTTTCCAGACCGGCAATAAACAAGGTATTGCCTTTGATCTCCATACTGACGACATCGTAGTAATGACCGCGGTACGTGAAGCCTTCTTCGGTGGCGTCAAGAATACCTTCATGGGCGGATTGGCCGGAAAGCGGAATCTGAAATTCAACTAAACTATCCACTGAGCGATAGACGGTTAGCCGCTCGGACAGGTCATGCTCTTCCTGCCACCAGGTCCCGAACGAGATAAACACCGTTCCGAGCGCGTGGTAGAGCAGCAAGGTCAATAAACCCAGGCCAAGTAACCGTTTCGCCATTGAATTGTTTAGTTTTTCCATACAAATATAGCAAAAGCCATAAATAATAGCATGCCAGTCAGGTTGTACGTACTATTTTTAATTACTTTTTAGTGACACTATTAGTTTGGCGGCGTTAACATCCAGATTTTCAGCGCATCAAAATTAAAGGCGGTTGACCAGTTTATCTGCGCTAAATGCAGGTGCCGGTGGTCCTGTGCCGGATTCCGGATCAGGTCCTGAAACATGTAGCCCAGCTCAATCTTACCCCATTTACCGGTATTATACCCGATGCCGCCCGATACCCAGTCTTCACCATAAAACGCATTTTTGGCACTGACCGGCCCGTTTTTAGCGCCGGTCAGACATAAAAACGCTTCATTGGCTACAGTCAGGTACAGTCCCTGTTTCTGCGTCGACTGATCATAGAGCGGCAGCGTAAAGCCAACGTGATAGCGGAACAGCGTGGCATACGACCACTGCTGCGTTGATACACGGAGCGGATACCGTTCTTCGTAGCGCAGGCGGTGCGTTAACCGGCCGGCTCCCAGTGCGTGTCCGGCCACAGCCTGCGCCCACACACGGTTTTCATTCTCATAAATGCCGAACAGGTTGTGTTTGACATACGCATACCCCAAACCAACCTGCACATTCGGTGATACCTTATAATGCAGGCTAGGCTGTAAATAAATCTGAAGATTCGTAGCCGGAAACTGCTTCTGCTCAATCGTCCGGTCTATAGCACTGATTGTCGACGAAGCAAAAACATTATAACTAAGCCGTTTGGTGATACCGCCCGTCTGCGAATACTGCGGGAATAACCCGTAGAATACCCAGCGCTGCGCTTGTGCAGACGTGCATATCAATAGGCAAAGAAAGAGTAACCGTATGTTCATATCCGTTTAGTGATAGCGGGAGGCTTACACTGTTGTTTTGCAACAAGTATGCCAGATCAGAAACGGAGGTTACTTTTTCTGCAAAAAAACACGATCTGCATCAGATTAGAAAAACTTTTCTAAGTCAGGGGGCAGCTCTATCGATGAACAGGGGATCCGGCTAACTTAGCGGTTGTAATCAGTAGCAACCATGCATGAGATTTCGTTAGTCAGAAATATTTTCCGGACACTTGAAGAAGAATTCCCGGCGGACATGGACCGTGTCCGGGGGATTTATCTGAAGGTGGGGCTGCTGTCGAATGTACAGCCGATTCTGATGCAGAATGCGTTTGACGCAGTAGTAACCGACGAGCCCCGTTACTGGCAAACCTCGCTGCACGTGGAGGTGCTGCCCATTCTGATCCATTGCGACAACTGCGGGAAAACCACGGAGGTAGAACAATACCGCTTTATTTGTCCCTGCGGAAAACCGTCCCGGACGGTCGTGCAGGGGGAAGAACTGCTGATTGCAAAAGTTGACTTCGACGATTAACGGACTTACCTGACCTTAACAATGTATAAACCTAAATCGAACCGGGCCGCCGTCGGCTCCATTCAGTGCGACAACACAACGCTGCACCTGCTGAAGGCAAATGACTTTGTTGCCAAAGCCATCCGGGACCGCCTGCCTGATACACTCATTGTCAACGTATGTTCTTCGCCGGGGAGCGGGAAAACGACGCTGATGCAGGAAACCGGCAAACGCCTGGCCGGGAAGATCAACATGGCTGTGCTGGTCGGTGATCCTGAGACGGAACGGGATGCAATCCGGATGCGTAATGTCGGGATCAACGCCCTGCAAATCGTGACGGGCGGCATGTGTCACATCGAAGCCCAGATGATTTACCAGGCGCTTGATCACATCGAACTCGGTGAAACTGACCTGCTGTTTATCGAAAATGTGGGTAATCTCGTGTGTCCGGCGGCCTTTGATCTGGGCGAGGACTTCCGCGTTACGGTGCTGGCCAGTACCGAGGGGGACGATAAGCCTAAAAAATACCCCCGCATGTTTCTGACCAGTGAGTTGTTGCTGGTTTCCAAATCGGATCTGCTGCCGTATGTCCCGTTCTCCGTGGAGGCTGTAACGCAGGATGCCCGCGACATCAATCCGGATATTGAGGTAATGACCATTTCCAGCCTCAAAGGCGATGGGCTGGATGCCTGGTGCGACTGGCTGCTGAATAAGGTGGCGGAGAAAAAGGCCCGCTTCGAAACAGTATAGGATGCAGCAGGTCCCGGGTTTCTGGATTCACCTGAACGGCCTTGTACAGGGGGTTGGTTTCCGGCCCCGGGTGTATCAGCTGGCTAAGGCGCAGGGGCTATGTGGCACCGTCAGCAATGGCATGGATGGCGTGCATATTTACCTTCAGGCAACGGAGCAGGAAGCCCGTGCCTTGTTAGATAGCCTGTTGCAGGCTCTGCCCGCGCAGGCACAGGTTATGGAAACCCGCCTGCGACCGGTCACCATGAACCGCACGGACACGTTCCGGATTGTTGACAGTGACATAACCCAAACGGCATCCTTGCTGTTGCCTGCCGATTTTTCAATCTGTACCGACTGCCGGTCAGAACTTTATGACCCGGAAAACCGGCGGTTCCGGTATCCATTCATTACCTGTACGCAGTGCGGTCCCCGCTATTCGGTGATTCAGGCGCTGCCCTATGACCGGCCCAATACCACCATGCAGCCCTTTGGATTGTGTGCAGCTTGTGAACGGGAATACACCGATCCGGCCAACCGGCGGTTTTATGCCCAGACCAACGCCTGTCCGGTTTGTGGCCCGAAACTGAGCTGGTACGCAGCAACACCGGAAGGTACCCGGCTGTTTTCGGCACTGCATGATGACCGGTGGATACTGCCGCGCGTCCGGTGGGCTCTTCAGGCCGGACAGATTGTCGCCGTCAAAGGCACCGGCGGTTATCTGCTCCTGTGCGACGCAGCCAGTGAGCAGGCTGTCCGGACCTTGCGGCAACGGAAACACCGGCCCGCAAAACCGTTCGCATTACTCTATCCGTCGGCCGGAATGGTGCGTCAGGATGTGTGGGTGAATGACGGGGAACTGGCGGCCCTGCAAAGTGCGGCGGCACCGGTAGTGCTGCTGAAACAGCGGTCTGAACCCCAACACAAGCTTGCCGGCAGCATTGCTCCGGGCCTTTCGCACTACGGCATCATGCTACCTCATGCGCCGTTAATTGCGCTGATCGCCAGTGACTTTGGTGCACCGCTGGTGGCTACGAGTGCCAACATCAGCCATAACCCGATTATTTATACTGACCAAAAAGCCTGTACCGAACTCAACACCATCGCAGACTACCTGCTGACCCATGACCGTGCGATTGCCATGCCGCAGGACGATTCGGTCGTGCGGTTTTCGGCCCGTCACCGGCAACGGATCGTTATCCGGCGGGGGCGGGGATTAAGCCCGAATTATACCGGTACGCTGCCATCCGGGACAGGGGGGCAGAAACTGGCCTTCGGTGCATCGCTGAAGGGAAGTTTTGCCCTGCAAACAGGTGACCGGACGTATGTAAGCCAATACCTGGGTGATGTGGAAAGCTACGAAACCCAGCTGAATTACCAGACTGTCTTAGCGGGTATGCTAAAGGCTTGTATGCCCGGCATACCGGAACCTGTTACGACGCTGGACCTTTTGCTGGCCGATGCGCATGATGGATATGCCGCTACGCAGATGGCCCTGGAAACGGGCAGACTGCATAGTATTCCGGTCCGGAAAATACAGCATCACGAAGCGCATTTTGCCGCTGTACTGGCTGAAAATGACCTGCTTGCTGCACCGGAGCCCGTCCTGGGCGTGGTCTGGGATGGTACCGGCCTGGGCACCGACGGCCATATCTGGGGCGGCGAGTTTTTTGTCCGCTCTGCCGTTCAGGATACGGAGCAGTTTTGCCGGCGGGTCGGTCATTTTCCGTATTTCGAGGCGCTGCTGGGCGATAAAATGCCGCGTGAACCACGGCTGTCGGCGTTGTCGCTGGTACACGCGTTTTCCAGTGGGGAATCGCTGCCGGAGGGGCTCTGCGGGCTGTTTTCGGCACCGGAACTGGTTCTTTACCGGAAACTCCTGCCACAGAACCGGCCTAAGACCAGCAGTATCGGGCGGCTTTTTGATGGAGTGGCCGCTTTGCTGGACCTTGCGCACAGTAACAGTTATGAAGGAGAAGCAGCGTTGTTGTTGGAAGAAGCGGCAGGAGAGTATATCGCCGCGCATGGCCATGATACGCTGGCGTCGTTCGGCCCTGATCCTGCATGCTGGATTGGTGTGCTGCTCGCTGAACGGGCATCCGCCGGACCGATTCCGTATCTGGCGGCACGGTTTCATGTTTCCCTGGTCGAATGGATACGGTTGGTGGCCAGGAAAACGGATTGCCAGAGCCTGGCCTTCAGCGGTGGCGTGTTTCAGAACAGTGTATTGGTCGATTTGCTGATTGACCGGCTGAGAGCCGACTATTCGCTTTATTTTCACCAGCAGCTGTCACCTAATGATGAGTGCATTTCGATGGGTCAGCTGGCCTGGAACGCGGTTGTCACCACAGCTTCTGATCGTAATTAGAAAAGCTTTTCTAAAAACAGGGTGTTTGCTTTACCAGCCCTGCCGAATTCCCTAGATTTGAACGTGTACGAAACCTAAACCTCAGGAACCATGTGTCTGGCTATTCCGGGAAAAATAAAATCAATTGACTACCAATACGGCGGGGCCGTACGCATGGCAAAAGTGCTGTTCGGCGGTATTACCAAAGATGCGAGTCTGGATATGGTACCGCATGCACAGGTAGGTGATTATGTGCTGGTGCATGTAGGCGTAGCCATCAGCGTGGTGGATGAAGACGAAGCGGAAAAAAGCTTCCGGTACCTTCAGGAGATCGGTGAACTGGATGAATTGATTGATGCCAGTCAGATTGATGCCCCTAACCCCGATACTGCCCAATGAAATTCCTGACCGAATACCGTGATCCCGGGCTGGTTGCCCAATACCTTGACGAAATCCGGAGGACCGTCACCCGCCCCTGGACAATCATGGAAGTATGCGGCGGACAGACGCACAGCCTGGTCAAAAACGGCATTCTGAACCTCCTGCCGGAAAACGTCCGCATGGTGCACGGACCCGGATGTCCGGTCTGTGTCACGCCGCTGAATCTGATTGACAAGGCCGTCTATCTGGCGGAAGAAAAAGGGGTAATCCTGTGCTCGTTCGGGGATATGATCCGTGTGCCGGGCTCATCCAGGAGCCTGCTGGAAGCCAAGGCGAATGGTGCCGATGTCCGGATTCTGTACTCACCGCTCGAAGCGGTCCGGCTGGCGAAGGAGAACCCCGACCGCGAAGTGGTGTTTTTTGCCGTTGGTTTTGAAACAACCGCTCCGGCCAATGCCCTTTCGGTGCTGCATGCACAACGGCTGGGCCTGACCAATTACTCGATTCTGGCCTCACACGTGCTGGTACCACCCGCTATTGCGGCAGTTATGAACGACGATGATGTGCGTATTCAGGCTTTTCTGGCGGCCGGCCACGTCTGCACGATCATGGGAGTCGGGGAGTACTATGCGTTGGTTGAGCAGTATAATATTCCGATTGTCGTGACTGGTTTTGAGCCGGTAGACCTGCTGCACGGTATTCTGATGACCGTTCGTCAGCTGGAGGCGGGCAAGGCCAATCTGGAAAATCAATACAGCCGGGTGGTGAAAGCCGAGGGCAATCCCGAGGCGCGTAAGGTAATTGAACAGGTGTTTACCGTGACTGACCGCGAATGGCGGGGCATCGGTACCATTCCGATGAGTGGCTGGGAGGTTCGCCCTGAACTCGCGGCATTCGATGCCGGTAAGAAATTTGACGTAAGGATTGCCAAAGCCCCGGAATGCGCCGACTGCATTGCCGGTCTGGTGCTGAAAGGCATCAAAAAGCCGGTTGAGTGCAGCCAGTTCGGTAAAGCCTGTACGCCGGAAAATCCACTGGGTGCGCCCATGGTCTCCTCCGAAGGAGCCTGCGCCGCTTATTATCATTACGCGGAAGTGTAGGGGCGAAGGGGGGGCATAGAGCCCGGAGCGAAGTGCTTGTTCTAGAGTGTTGTGCGCCCCGTGTGGGGATAACGTGCACGGAGCATTATTCATTTTACATTATTCATTACCCGCTTATGACATCGATAACCAGTCTCGCTTGTCCGGTGCCGCAGTTTGACTTTGATGTCATTACGCTGGGGCACGGCTCGGGCGGACTTTTAACCAATAAACTGCTCGAATCGGGCGTGTTTTCGGTGCTGAAAAACCCGCTGCTCGATACACATCATGACGGCGCTGTCTTTACGCTGACCGGCCCGCTGGCGTTCTCTACGGACAGCTACGTGATTTCGCCGGTCTTTTTTCCGGGCGGCAACATCGGGGAGCTGGCGGTCAACGGCACGGTCAACGATCTGGCGATGTGCGGGGCTATTCCGGCATATCTGTCGCTGAGTTTTATCATCGAAGAGGGCCTTACCATGCACGAGTTCCGGGATATTCTGGTGGCCATCCGGACGGCCGCTGACCGGGCAGGGGTACAAATCGTAACCGGCGACACGAAGGTGGTCGAAAAGGGGAAAGGCGATAAAATTTTTATCAATACATCGGGTATCGGGCAGATGCATCCGAATGCAGCAATTTCGGCCCGACGCGTAACTGCCGGGGACAAAATCATTGTCTCAGGGCCGGTTGCCACCCATGGAATCGCCATCATGTCGGTGCGGGAAGGGCTTGACTTTGAGACGGATATTATAAGCGATACGGCTAACCTGAACCATACCGTAACTGCATTACTTGATGAGTTTGGCGAAGCCATTCACCTGCTGCGCGATCCGACACGGGGCGGCGTGGCAACGGTTCTGAATGAGATCGCCCGCGACACAAACCTGGGCGCTGACATTCGCCAGGTACAGATTCCGGTGCACGATGAGGTGGCGGGTGCCTGTGAGCTGCTGGGCCTCGATCCGCTGTATGTGGCCAACGAGGGCGTATTTATGGCTGTTGTCGCGGCGGATATAGCCGATACGCTGCTGGCCCGGTTACAGACACTACCCCACGGAGACGGCGCGGCCATCATCGGTGAGATGGTGGCGGATCATCCCCGGCAGGTGGTCCTGACGAGCCGGATCGGTGGCCGCCGGGTGGTGAATATGCTGGTTGGCGAACAATTACCCCGCATCTGCTGATATGGATATCAACGTAACTGCCTCTGTTGCCGGCCGTGAACCGCTGGTCAGTTCGGCCGCCATTTTCCGGGGCGAAGCGGGGAATCCGCTGCTGGCCCCGCGAGGCGTCTGGATTGCCGGACAGAAGCTGATTGTGGCCGATACGGGACAGAACCGCGTTTTTATCTGGAACAACCTGCCGGATACGGACTTTGCCCCCGCTGATGTGGTGCTGGGGCAGGCGTCGGCCACGCAAACCGGCCGTAACGGCGGATCGGGTGTCAGCGCACATACGCTGCAATACCCGTCGGGCATCTGGTCAGACGGGCAGCGGTTGATCGTTGCCGATGCCTGGAACCACCGGGTATTGATCTGGCACCGCTTCCCGACGCAGCATGGTCAGGCGGCTGATGTAGTACTGGGTCAACCGGACTTTGCTCATAATCAGCCGAATGTCAACGGTATTGGCGCAAGTCCGACGGCGCAGACGCTGAACTGGCCATACGGCGTGTTTTCGGATGGGCAGCGGCTTTGGGTGTGCGATACCGGCAACCGCCGGGTTCTGTTTTACAACAGGATTCCGGATAAAAACGTTGCTCCGGCGGATGCCGTAATCGGTAAGGAGTCGTTTACCGAACGCGATTATGAACCGGTAAACCCCATCTGGCCGTATGCCGTACGGGTTTCGTCCGATGGCCAATTACTTGTGGCAGACACGCAGTATTACCGGACCATGGTGTGGCACGACTGGCAGACGGCCTTTGCACAACCGGCGGATGTGCTCATCGGGCAACCGTCGTTCGAGGCCAATGGTATGAATCAGTACGGACTTTTTCCGGCCCAAAATACGCTTAGCTGGACCTACGATGCCTTTTTTTACCGTAACGGGCTTTTTGTCGCCGATACCGGCAACAGCCGCCTGCTCTGGTTCGACACCATACCGAACCATCACGCACCGCTTGCTGACAACCTGATCGGACATGCCGATTTCCGGACCGGCAGCGAAAACGCGAATACCCGGTACGGTACCGATAAACAACTCTATTGGCCCTTCTCGATCTGCATCGACGGCGACCGGCTGGCCGTTGCCGATACCGGCAACCACCGGATTATTCTTTATCAGTTAACCGATTCGCCGTTATGGAGTTAGTACCGTTACTTTTCGCGGGAGTGGTTGGGTTTACCCACGCCTTTGAAGCCGACCATCTGGTAGCGGTAAGCAGCATTGTGACCCGGCGCACTAACCTGCTGACTGCCGTAAAAGACGGTATTTACTGGGGGCTCGGGCATACCTCAACCATTCTGCTGGTAGGCGGTATCTTTCTGTTAGGCCGGTTTGCCGTCCGTCAGGAGGCATTCCGCTACCTCGAAGCCGGTGTCGGAGGAATGCTGATGCTGTTGGGCGGATTCCGGTTAAACAGTCTCGCACAGGGTACTAAACCACTGGTGCACAGCCACGACGGTCAAACCCATGCCCACAAACTGGCGTATGGCGTTGGGCTGGTGCATGGGCTGGCGGGTAGCGGGGCGCTGATATTGTCGGTGCTGGCAACCATAAAAGGAACCATGGGCGGTTTTATGTACCTGACTATCTTCGGGATAGGGTCAATTGCAGGCATGATGCTGGCGGCGGGATTGTTCAGCGCTCCGTTGTCCGGGCGCATTATCCGGCACCCGTACGTACGTACCGGGATCACGCTGGCATCGGCCCTGTTGTGTATCGGGCTGGGGTTAATGGTTGTTATTCAGAATCTGACATAAATATGCCCTACGACGAAGCGGATTTTGTGGCGTATGCCCTGCACGAAATGAATATTCCGGTTGTCAGGCGGGACGGGAAGTATTTTGATCTGGAAAAAAACTTCCGGATCGAAGTAGAGAGCCGCGACCTGTACCGGCTGTCCTGCGACGGGTGGGTTATTTCGCCCTTCGACGATATCGGTCACCTCTGTTCATTCCTCAAAGCAAACCTGAGTTAGCAATCAGTTATCAGTAAAGCCGGCACCCTCTTTATGCAGCGAATGACTTAAGTGCCTTGCCACAGCCTGTAGCTCGTTCACCGCATGGGCGGGCTGCTCTTTCACCGCGCGGCGGCCGCTCTTTCAGTCTTTCGCTCTTTCACTCTTTACCAAATGTCCGCTCTCCACGAACTCTGGATTATTGCCTTGTCAGAAAGTCAGTCACAAGCCGGTCAATATGCGTTGATCCTGGAAGAAACGGTGAGCAAACGCCGGATACCGCTGATTATCGGCCTGACCGAAGCACAGGCCATTGCGATTGCTATGGAAAAAATGCAGCCGTTTCGGCCGCAGACCCACGACCTGCTGGCAACCATTATCCGGCAGTTGCAGGCTACCGTTATCCGTGTAGTGCTGAACCGGATTGAGCAATCTGTCTTTTATGCATCCGTCTGGCTGAAAACGGCGACGGACGAGCAGGAGGTAGATGCCCGCCCGTCGGATGCCATTGCGCTGGCCGTCCGTATGGGATGCCCCGTGTATGCCACGAGCGAGGTAATCGAGCAGTCAGCATACTATCCCGATGATAAAACCCGCGAGAAAAAAGGCTCCTACGCCGAGTATACGCTGGAGGAGCTTGAAGAGTTACTGTCGAAGGTCATTGCCAAGGAAGATTACGAAAGCGCCGTCCGGATACGGGAGGCCATTGCACGCCGGAAAAACGGCAGCTAACCGTACCTTTGCGGCATGACAACGAAGGAGAAGATAGTTGAGTCGGCCCTGTTTTTATTCAACCGTTTCGGTATCGTTAGTGTGCGCCTGCAACACATTGCCGATGAGGCGCAGCTGAGTGTGGGCAATCTGGCGTATCACTTCCGGACCAAAGACGACTTAGTTGAGTTTATTTACGGGCAGATTGTCCGGCAGCAGCAGCAGCTACTGACCGATCTCCGGGTCATGCCTTTGTTTGTCAATCTGGAACGTCACCTGCAGAACACCTGGCAGATTCAGCAGCGGTACAGCTTTTTCTTTACCGATACGCTGGAAATTATGCGGGCCTATCCGGCCATCAAACGTAAACACCGTGAGCACATCGGCTGGCAAAAGCTACAGATCCAGTTGTTTCTGGACTTTAATATCAGTCGTGGAGCCCTGGAGATGCCGGTGGCTCCGGATACCGTTGAGCAGCTTGCCGACCGCTATCTGCTGATTACCGAAACCTGGATGAGTTATCAGGTGATGCAGGGGACGCCGGTAAAAGAACTAGAGGAAGACGTGTTTAAGCAGGTAATCTGGGCCATTCTGTCGCCCTGGTTCTCTGCTGAGGGAGGGGAGGAGTACAAGTATATGCGGCAGCTTCCCTTTGATTCCTTAGGCTAGGTTTTAGAAAATATTTTCCATTCATACTGGCTTTTTTGTAGCTTTGTTCAGGAACCCTGTTCAGAGACGTGCGATGAAGCCGAAATTTCAGATAGATGCAGCCGCTTATACAGCCCTTATGCAGGGACTGAACAGCCAGTATTTTGTCGAAAGAAAAGGCAATATGTCCGATTTCCGGCTGTATTATGATGATCTCTGGCTGGCTGACACCGCCGTTATTGAAAACATTCACCGGTATAAGGGCGAGTGGGCCGTTGATCTGGTATTTGCCCACATCCATAATCCGCTGAAATTTATCCGCCGCAACATTACGTCCCATCCATGTCCTAAACGTGCTGCCCAGAAAGCCGGATTTATGCGCCGTTTAGCCGCTAAAGATCAGCGTGGTACGCTGTCAATTACCATTCAGTCACTCAATTTATCGCATAATTAAGCTGCTATGTACAATACGAAGCAACGCATTCTGGAGGCATCGGTGCGGCTGTTTAATGAAAACGGCATTGATAGTGTCCGGCTCCAGCAAATCGCCGAAGATGTAGGGATCAGCGTCGGTAATCTGGCCTATCATTTTAAAAATAAAGAGGCCATTGTTGAATCGGTTTACGAGCAGCTTTTTGAGGAATTCAACACTATTTTCCGGCAGTACCTGGCCCAGCCGACCCTGACTGATTTTGATGGGCAAGTGGCTCATTATTACCGGTTTTTTTCTAAAAATCACTTCTATTTGTCTGAGTTTTTCAAGACTGCCGGTCTCACCACACCGTACCACCGGCAGTGGCAGGAGAACATGACCAAAATGATGATTCAGCTCAAAAGCCGGCTGCAGTTTCTGGTCGCTAAAGGTGATTTGCTGCCTGAGCCACAGTCAGGCCTCTACGAAATACTGGCCGAACAGATCTGGATGGCCCTGATTTTCTTCATTCCCAAAGCGCAGATGATGGCGAAGTCAATTGATGAGATCAGCTATAAGTCCGGCGTCTGGAACCTGCTCAAACCGTATTTCTCGCCACAGGGCAAACAGGAATTTTCGGTAACCATTCTTCCGCAACTCTACTGGTAATATTCTGACCTGCTGATCTTTATCATATTCCATGTAAGGGGAGTGTTGTAAACTTGAAAAAAATTAGAAATTATTTTCCAAATTAGAAAATAGTTTCTAATTTGCGGGAGTTATATAAATGCTCCGTTTAGTGCAATTTCAAATCAACTCTTAACTAGACTCCTCTCATCATGGCAAACGTACTCTGGCTTCAGGGTGGGGCATGCAGCGGCAATACCATGTCGTTTCTGAATGCTGAAGAACCCACTGTGGTCGATTTAGTAACCGATTTCGGGGTGAACATTCTGTGGCACCCATCCCTGGGTCTGGAAATAGGCGATCAGGTAACTCACCTGTTGCAGGATATTCTGGCCGGCAATGTGCAGTGCGATATTCTGGTGTATGAGGGGAGTATCATTAAAGGCCCGAAAAATACCGGGACCATGAACTACTTCTGTGACCGGCCCATGAAGGACTGGGTGCAGGAGCTGGCCAAAGTGGTTGGTTTCGTTGTCGCTATCGGCGACTGTGCGACCTGGGGCGGTATTCCGGCTGTGGAACCAAATCCGTCGGAGTCAACGGGAGTGCAGTTTCATAAGGAGAAAAAAGGCGGCTTTCTGGGGGCTAACTATGTGTCGAAAGGCGGGTTGCCGGTCATTAACATCCCGGGTTGCCCGGCTCACCCCGACTGGATTTCGCAGATTCTGGTAGCCATCGCTACCGGCCGGATCGGGGATGTACTGCTGGATGAATTCCACCGCCCGAAAACGTTCTTCACTGATTTTGTGCAGACCGGCTGTACCAATGTGGTCAATTTTGCCAATAAGGTCGACGGGGGCTTCGGCAAGCGGGGCAACGGCTGTCTGTTCTTTGAAGTGGGCTGTCGCGGACCAATGACACGGGCAAGCTGCAACCGGATTCTCTGGAACCGGCAGTCATCGAAGACGCGGGCCAATCATCCGTGTCTGGGCTGTACCGAACCGGGCTTCCCGCATCATGATCTTCAGAAAGGCAGTGTCTTCAAAACCCTGAAATACCTTGGTTTCCTGCCGAAAGACGTGCCTGCCGGCAATTCAAAAATCGGCTATTATATGCGCGCCGGTTTTGAGAAGACGATGCACTATGCCGAAGTCGCGGCGGGTATCGAAAAATCACACGCACAAGGCTCAAAGTAATCCCTTACCCTCACTCTAAACAGACATGGCATCCCAGAAAGAACTCAATATTTCACCGGTCGGACGGGTCGAAGGTGACCTCGATGTGAAGGTATACATGGAAAACGGCGTTGTGACGCGGGCACACACCCAGGCGGCGATGTTCCGGGGCTTCGAAAAAATTATGGAGGGTAAGGATCCGCAGTCGGGTCTGATCGTAACGCCCCGTATCTGCGGGATTTGCGGCGGCTCTCACCTCTACTGTGCCTCGTCAGCACTGGATACTGCCTGGAAAACAACCCTGCCGCCGAATGCGCTGCTGCTGCGGGCCATCGGTCAGGCTACGGAAACAATTCAGTCCATTCCGCGCTGGTTCTACGCCATCTTCGCAACGGACTTAGCCAACAAGAAGTTTGCCAATAAACCGCTGTATGATGAAGTCGTCCGCCGGTTTGCGGCCTATGTCGGCACGTCATTTCAGAAGGCGATTGTGACGTCAGGCCGTCCGGTTGAGGTGTACGCCATCTTCGGCGGGCAGTGGCCGCATTCGTCGTATATGGTGCCGGGCGGAGTTATGTGTGCACCGACCCTCAAAGACATTACGCGGGCCCATGCCATTATGAACGAATTCCGCAAAGACTGGCTGGAATCGTTGTGGCTTGGCTGTTCGATTGAGCGCTATATGCAGATTCAGACCTGGGACGACCTGATGGCCTGGGTAGACGAAAATGAATCACAGCGCAATTCGGATCTGGGGTTATTTATCCGTGCCGGTATGGAGTTCGGGCTGCATAAGTTCGGGCAGGGAGTTGGCAAATTCGTGGCCTATGGCACCTATCTGCACAAAGACCACTACCAGCATCCGACGGTGGAGGGCCGTAATAAGGCGCTCATCAGCCGGTCCGGTTTCTACGACGGCAAGAACTACCACGTGTTTGACCACCTGCAGATTAAAGAGCACGTGACGCATACTTGGTTTGAAAACGTACCGGCGGCTCACCCGTGGGACGAACCCCTGCCGACGCCGGTTGCCTCGCAAAACCTGGAGCATACCGACTTCTCCGGCAAATATTCGTGGTCGAAGGCCCCGCGTTATATGAATTATGCGGCTGAAGCCGGTCCGCTGGCGCGGGTGCTGATGAATGCCAATCCGGATAACCTGGAACCGCATCAGATCTTTGATCCGCTGTTCGGGGATGTGTATGCCAAAATGGGCCCGAACGTCTTTACACGCGCATTGGCACGGGTGCACGAAGCTGCGCGTCTGTACCTGCAGATTGACCAGTGGCTGCGTGAAATCGACCTGAACGGCGATTTCTACATTAAGCCGGAAGAACGGGACGGCAAAGGGTTCGGCGCTACCGAGGCGGCCC
>NZ_CAMFHL010000014.1 GCF_945952095.1 uncultured Arsenicibacter sp.
ACGTCCGGTGGCTGCAGCCTTCTATCGGATTTGAACCGACGGCCTCTGCCTTACCAAGGGAGTGCTCTACCCCTGAGCTAAGAAGGCGAACATAAAAATGTACAATGTATAATGATTAATGAGTAGCATTTTTCATTTTACACTGTACAACTTTTTGTCGTAGAGCGGGAGACGAGGTTCGAACTCGCGACCTATAGCTTGGAAGGCTATCGCTCTACCAACTGAGCTACTCCCGCATTTATGTCTGCTTCCGGTTTTCCGACAGTTTAGTACTATCACCGCCGGACAGTAAAAGCGTTGTGGGGAGTGGAGGATTCGAACCTCCGAAGGCGTACGCCAGCAGATTTACAGTCTGATCCATTTGGCCACTCTGGAAACTCCCCTGCTCTTTTTATTCGTATTTCCAACCCGCGTTCCGGTTTGGAGTTGCAAAATTACACGGTTTTAGCCTTTTGTCAATATCCAGCTCAAAAAAAATGTTTTCATTTCCAACATTTTTTTTGAGCGTGCCCTTTGCTTCTCACACAAATTTACTGTCTATCAAAGACTTATACCAAAACTAAGTCCCCGTACATCAGGTCCTTTTCCAGACTGAAATACAGGATTTAACTCATACTTAACAAAAAGGTTCGTTCTAACGATCCCTAACTGAGCCATCAGCCCGTAACGCAGATCATTGGTGTAATAGCGGTCATGATCCCGTTTTTTTGATCCGTCTTCGAACTTAATTTTTGAATAGCTGTCTACCCGATAACCGGCATAGGCACCCAGTCCGATGTGCAGTATTTTTTTCCCGGATTCATTGTAAAAACTCACTCTGGGTACAATTGGTAATTGAACATTACAAACCGTAAGCTTCGTACGCTTTACTGCCTCCTGAATATCCACAAACTGAAGTTGTGCCGGCCCTTTCTGAACGGTTACATCATTCTCAAATGAGTAGTTATTCCAGGCTACCTCAATACCGTACTGCAGACTTAAACGGGCTTTCTTTCCTTTAATGAGCGTTGGCCGCTGTCCTATTCCGAGTGCAAAATACCGCGAACCCAGTGGCTTCAGATCATAGCGGCTTGATGGATAGGCTGCCATTTCCGTTTCTGTCAATAGTGTATTTAACCCGATCTGGAAGCTCGTAAATGAGTTCAGGCTTGTTGCTTTTTTGCGGGCTTTTTCAGCTTTACTATCGTTAACTTCCCGGCTTTTCTGAGACGTCTGTGAGCTACTCTTTATAGTATCTCTGTCCGCTTTTATCGTTACACTGATCCTGCCTTTATCTTTGGTTACCACAATCACCGTATCGCGCAGATACCGTTGGCCATTGGCTCCTTCAATCGTGATCCTGGCCTCCTGTCCGTCCGGAATCGAATCCAGCTTTGCTCCCATATCACGGATTACCTTGTTCAGATCATAGTTAGCCAGTGCTTTTATACCTGCCTTATCCGGTGCATGGATGACAATCCTGGTTTTATTTGCGAACTGAATTACCAGTGAATCCGCCACACTGCCCGATTTCGCTAGTACGCCGGCTCCGTGCAGGATACAAATCAGGCCGACAACCAGTGAGCTATATACTTTCATTGTTTACTTGCTTTTTTTGTCTCCAGACTCTGTCTGACGTTACCATATAATCTTGAAATAAGACCTGCGTCCTCTTCATCTCCTGCTTCACCCTTATATGCCAGTGCTTCACCCTTATATGCCAGTGCTTCTCCGCTTTTTATCCTTTTCAGCTTCTTAAACAGTTTACTCGCTTTTGACAAACCTTCGTCCTCTGCGTTTTCCTGCTGACTAAGCGCTTCACGTTGAATTATTCCGCCTGCCTCACCGGCTTTGGGTATCGTCTGCACAGGCGTATTGATTACGACAACCAGTTTCCGCTCCACAGACTCTTCAGTAATCCCCGGTTTCAGTGATTCTACGGTCATTGGCTTTACTGCCTCCGGTACGGCTGCCGGCAGTTTCTCCACAGGTATCGAAACCTTTGCCACCGCTTTGTTCTCTTCCGGCACCGGCCCTTTAACCGGCTGCGGGATAGCAGTAACCTCAGGTTGAGGCATAATAACTCCCTGTTGGGATCCTTCAGTGCTGGTTCCTGCTTTATCGGCTACCTTTTTAGCTTGTCTTCCGGACTCATTTTCAGCAAGTGTTGTCCCGGTATTCACTGCTAAAGGCATTTTGTCAGGCGCCGGCAAGCTTGTTGCCGTACGTGGCTTACCGGTTATACCGGTTTCATTCGCCTTTTCAGTAATTACTGCCACTGCCGGTTTGCCGGTTTCATTCGTCGGATACAGCTTCCAGCCAATTCCGCCTGCCAGCACAACACAGGCTGCTGCAGCGGCATACCGATACCATACGGGCACAATCCTCGCCGTCCTGTCATTTCCCAGACGATGCTGCAGTTCGTCCCATGACTTTGCCCCCGGTGTAATCGACATATCGCCTAGCTTACGGGCAAACAGGTCATCAATTGGCTGTTTTTCTGTATGCTTCTTCATAGTGATATTCCTGAATTTTCTTTAAACCTGCCTGTAATAATGAGCGTGCGCGGCTTAACTGTGATTTTGAGGTGCCTTCGCTGATTTTAAGCATCTCAGCGATTTCTGCATGTGAATAACCTTCAATGGCATACAGGTTAAATACTGTCCGGTAGCCATCCGGCAATTGATTTACTAACCGCATTAGTTCCTCCGATTCCAGCGATGTTTCAGCCCAGTCATAATCCGGTTCGGCGCCCATTTCATCAATCGGGATCTCCTGACGCCATGCCTTCTTTTTCCGTAAAAACATCAATGATTCGGTCACCATTACCCGTTTCATCCACCCTTCAAAACTTCCTTCTTCTCTGAACTGATCAATTTTTTCATAGATTTTCATGAATCCATCGATCATCACCTCTTCCGCATCAGCCCTGTTTGCAACATAACGAACGCATATTGCCAACATTCTACCCGAATATCGCTCATAAACAACCTTCTGGGCACGGGCTTCCCCACGCTTCAAAGCTGTTACGAGTTTAGCTTCTGTCGGATAAAAAGGTATAATTCTTAACATAACGCTGCTTTACCGTCCGTTTGTTATCAAGATGCTCAATCTTCCCCGTAAGGTTGCATGGGCATCCGTTTTTTTATAAAAAAAGCCGGAGTCGTTAGTAACTCCGGCTTCTCACTATTTATAAGTCTGGTCTGTATCGGATACCTGCCACAAAATGCAACCACACGATCCTTGATATTCTGAAATTAACCGGCGCGATCAGCAGCATGATGGGCACAATCACACCAACATAAACCCATCCGTCCGGATCACCGGCAAAATAAAACAGCGTGAATGCAGTTAATAGGGCAATCGCTCCGGATATCGCATAGCTTACATACATAGCTCCATAGAAGTACCCAGGTTCTATTTCGTACCGTAGTCCGCAATGCGGACAATGTGTATGCATGTCATCAAAGCGTTTCAGATTATAGAATGGGGCAGCAAAGATCTTACCCTTTCTACAGGCGGGACATAGCCCCTCTGACACGGCTTGTAATTTCGAGACGTTTTGCATATTCTTTCCGGCTGTTCCGGTACCACACAAATGCTACTATTCCCACCATCAGGTATGGAATTGCCAGCAAATAGATAATGCCGAAGTTCAAATCAGATGCGACAACACTGCGGCCATTGCTAACCGTACTCTCTACTGTCCCACGGCACATGGCACACTGTGCTGATGCTGACAGATTAGCGGCTAATACGATAACTGCCGATAAGAAAACTGTTATTCGTTTCATGGCTATCAATATTAATGCAAGTAATATGGTTTAATCAGTAAATAAACAATTACCCCCGTTGTACTGACATATAGCCAGATCGGGTAAGCCCATCTTACTACTTTCCGGTGGCGTTCGTACTGACCCGATGTAGCAAAATACACCGCCTTCAGCACAAACCATACTACTACCACTGATAATACTATATGTGATATTAACAGAAAATAGTAAACCGGACGGATGGCTCCTTCCCCGCCGAATGGCGTTGATTCATTTGACAGGTGGTACAGCACGTAACTTACCAGAAAGACCGAACCGAGTGTAAAGGCGGCTAACATGGTTTTCCGGTGGGCTTCAACTTTACGCTGCCTGATAAATATCAGCCCTAAAATCAGTAGTACAGATGTCAGTGAGTTGATCACTCCATTCACATGAGGCAACCAGGTTGTCCATGCTCCAAGGTCCACTTTTTGCCTGATTCCGAGCAATACGGCCACCGCAACCGGAATGGCAATGGCTAAGATGTTTATCAATCGGTTGGCTTTTTGTTCTTTTTCCGTTTGAATTGCTTCCATAGCAGGTTTATTGTTTGCTGTAGATATCCAGCAGGACACGTGTTTCCAGAATCAGCCGATCAACATCTTCTTTATCTGTACCATCGTAAAATCCTCTGATATATCCTTGTTTATCCACTAACACAACTTTTTCGGTGTGAATAAAAGTTTCGTCCGGCTTTCCGTAATCAAGTCCTTTGTCAACAACCGGCAGAAAATATCCATGCTGCGCCAACGTATATATCTGCGCTTTATCACCGGTCAGGAAATACCATTTTCCGGTAATGGCATCATATTTTTTTGCGTAGGCCTGCATAATTGCCGGTGTATCATGCAACGGATCTACCGAAAATGACAATAGCCTGATACTACTCTGGTCCCGGAATACTTCCTGTACACGGCTGAGCTGTGTTGAAATTTTCGGACAAATTGTACCGCACCGCGTAAAGAAAAATGCCGCGATGTGGATTTTATCTTTCACCAGATCGCTGGTTACCGGCTGTCCGCTTTGATCAATCAGGTTAAACGTACTGACTTTCCGGAAAAGGGTATCTTCTACTTCCTGGCCAAAATCATTGATTTGCCGGCCGCGCATCGGTTCGCCGGTTGTTGAATCAATAACCGGTATGTATTTTCTGAGTTTATAGTGATTTTCACTTAAACCTTTCAGGGCGATATAAAACAAAGCCGGGACCGCCAGCACAACTAGCAGGATCCCGGCTTTAAACTGTTTAGACATAGTTTAACGGACCATGAAGATAGATTCTCCTTCGATCAGCAATGCAACCAATAACCAGACAACGAACATGCATGGAAGCAGAACAGCCCAGATCAGGCTTTTTACCTCGTGCTTCAGGTGCATAAACTCGCCTACGATGTAAAACGCCTTAACAATGGTTAACCCAATAAAAATAGACGTTTTGAATGGTCCTGTATGAATCGTAAAAGCAATCAGGAACTCCAGTGCCGTAATTGCACCAAGAATATAAAATGTTTTCCAGATCGCTTTAGTCTGTGGAGGTGCAATTTCCACCTCTTCGTGATCATGTGTGTAGTTATGACCTGCCATGTTTCAGAATATCGTCAATTAAACAAGATAGAAGAAGGTAAATACGAATACCCAGACAAGGTCTACAAAGTGCCAGTATAGACCAACTTTTTCAACCATTTCATAGTGTCCGCGACGGGCATACAGGCCTGTTGCAGTACGGTAGAAAATCAGGATATTCAATACAACTCCACTGAATACGTGTGTACCGTGGAACCCTGTAATAAAGAAAAACAAATCAGCAAATGCAGCCGGACCGTATTCATTTTCGGTCAGATTTGCCCCGAAAATTGTACGTACGTCACCAGTCAGTACGTCCGTTATCAGACGGCCTTTTTCGGTTCCGTGAATAAAGTGGCTCCACTCCCATGCCTGACAGCCCAGGAATGCGAAACCGCCGATAATCGTCCAGAGCATGTATTTCTCAACAGAGGCGCGGTCCATACGGTGACCGGCTTCTACTGCCAATACCATGGTTACGCTGCTAAAGATCAGGATAAAGGTCATGATACCCACAAAAACCAGCGGGAGATCAACACCATGCAGGAACGGTACTGAGTTATAGACCTTCTCCGGAATCGGCCAATAAAGGTCTGAGAACTGAAATGCTCCATGTACTGCCGGATCATAGGCCGGGAAGCTGAAGCGAATTAAGCCATACGTTACAAGTAAGGCTGAAAAGGTAAAGGTATCTGATAACAGGAAAAACCACATCATCAGTTTACCGTAGCTTACCCTCATAGGCTCAACCCCACCCATCCAGGATTTCTTGTCGAACACTTCGGTTGAATCCGTCGTTACAGTAGCCGCCATGCGTCAGAAATTAAATCAATGAAAATAGATCAAAAACAGGAATAAATAAATCCAAAGAATGTCAAGGAAGTGCCAATACGTTGCCGCAATCTCAATCTGATCTAAGCTTTTCGCATGGACACGAAGCTGAAATGATGCTTTCAGTGCAAATAACAGAACAATTAGTCCTGAAATCAAGTGAAAGGCATGTAATCCTGTAAATACATACATAAAGGACCCGGCCGGGTTGCCAACAAAGAAAACTTTTTGATCAACCAGTTGGACCCAACCTTGAAACTGCATGTATAAAAAGGCCATTCCGGCTACAAAAGTAATAGTTATTGCCGTCTTCAGTGTGTTGAACCGATCTTTTTTTGCAGCCCAGTATGCCCAGTGAATCGTTAAACTACTTACAATTAACACCGCTGTACTGTACCCAAAAACAGGTGGAATATCATATTCCAGCCAGTTACCTTCGGCACGCCGCACCAGATAGGCACTTGTCATGGCGGCAAAAAGCATGATGATACTTACAATGAACAGCCACAGAATAAACTTCCGCGGATTCATCGATAACGTTTCCTCAGGCTCCTGCTCAATGAAATTTACGCTTTCTAACTCCTCATTCATGTCAAATCTTGTCTAGAACGTAAACAATCTGTACGATTGGCAGGTACAAAAATGACCCGAACATTAATATTAACGCATTTTTGTCAGTCCCCTGCCGAACCAGCCGCAGATTAAGGTATAGGAAAGCAATACCGCAAATCGTTGTTACCCACGCAGCAATTTCGCCGGTAAACCCTAATTGTGTCGGCAGTATGCCTAACGGTAATAATACCATTGTAAACACCATCACAATCAGTGCTGTTTCTAACGATTTCGGCTTGTTTAACGGTAATAACCGGAAACCGGCCTTTTTGTAATCTTCATCCAGTACCCAGGCGATTGCCCAGAAATGCGGAAACTGCCAGACAAACTGTACAGCAAATAAGACCAGCGCTTCCAGGTCAATAACTCCTTTTGCGGCAACGATACCAATTAAAGGAGGCAATGCGCCGGGAATTGCTCCCACAAATACAGCAATTGGTCCAACCCGTTTCAATGGTGTATAGGCAAAACTATACAGCAGATAGGAGATAAACGAAATGGCAGCGGTCAACGGATTGTAATACAGTGCCTGTATCAGAATACCGATAAACAGCAGGATTGCTGCAAACCATAAGGCATTCTGTTTACTCAGCCTTCCTGAGGGCAGTGGCCGCTGGCCGGTACGCTTCATCATCCGGTCAAGCTCAATTTCGAGTACCTGATTGGTCGCATTGGCTGCTCCGGTAATCATCAGACCGCTCACGCTGAAGAGCAGAATCATTCCTGTCTGGTAATCCTGTTCTACGCCCAGCATATAACCCAGCGCTCCGGATAAACCTACAATTACCGCCAGTCTGAGTTTCAACAGTTCAATATAAGCCTTGAACTTTGCTCTCCACTTCTGCCGCGATGACTCTACCTGCTCCTCAACCGTAATCATATTATGCGAACGCTTTTCCCGGATTTGTCCGGCTATCATAAATTGCGGGAAAGAACCTCTCCCGATTTAATAACAAAATCATCACAAATTGAATCCCCAATGTGATCACCGATAAGGTGAGGTGCATTGGCTGGCCAAATGCAGGCATACCGAAATATGCCAGTAGTATGCCCGTAGCAATCTGTGCAATTGTTAAACCGACTATGGCATTCCCTAATGTCTGCACCAGTCCGCGGACCTGCTGCCGGCGCAGATTCCAGTACCAGACGAGTTGTGACAGTACCACAATCCAGGTAAATGACCGGTGGATTATAAACTTAATTCCCAGATGATCCGCCCATTCACCCCTTCCGGCTTCTCCGAGCCGTTCAGCAACATAATCTACTTCCTCGCGGACCTGTGTGCCCAGTAGTATCTGTACCAGCAGGACCAGTGACCCGATAACCAGAAACCGGTTAATCAGTTCACGTCGCTTCAGGCTGGCAATCTCAACCACACTTGAGTAAGACCTCGCTGTTACGTACAACAATATGCCTACGATAACAATCGATAACAGCATATGCAGCGTGATAATCCACGGAGCAAGCACGTTTGAAACGACTTTGGCACCTAACCACCCTTCAAAGCCAACCAGCAAAAATGCAGTAAAGCTGAGAACTGTGATTGTTCTGTCCTTTTTCCAGAAACGGATTGATGTAATGAAGGTAAGGAAGATAAAAATACCCGTTAATACGCCTAAAAGACGGTTCAGGTACTCAATCCAGGTTTTTACAGGGTTGAATGCAGTATTGGCATATCCTCTGTGACTGTAAATCTCCTGGTAATTTGAGGGAAGTTGCGATACGTCCGTTGGAGGTACCCATTGCCCGAAGCATCGGGGCCAATCCGGACAGCCCATTCCGGAGCCTGTTCCTCTAACGATACCACCTGCCAGAATAACCAGATAGATGATAATAACGGTTAGAAGAGCCAGTCTCCGGAACTGCTGTTCCTTCTTATTAGTGAGGTTGACGGAACTGGTCATTTAAGTTTTCGGCCTCCTCAATCTCTTTCTCGAATGCGATCAGCTCATTTTCATGAGGCAGGTTCGATTCCGGAGTCTGAGAATATGGAACGGTTTGAGGGATGAAATCATCCGCTGCACCAGGTTTGCTGTAATCATAAGGCCACCGATAAACAGCAGGGATTTCTCCCGGCCAGTTGCCGTGACCCGGCTCGATTGGTGTAGTCCACTCCAGCGTGTTTGACTTCCATGGGTTCTGTGATGCCTTGCGGCCACGGAACAGGCTATAGAAGAAGTTGAACAGGAAGATGAATTGGGCACCAAACGATACAATGGCTGCAATTGAAATAAACGCATTCAGATCTGTAAAGATGGTTTTCGTCCATTCGTAGCTTGTGAAAGCATAGTAACGGCGTGGGAAACCAGCGATTCCGGTGTAGTGCATCGGGAAGAATACACAGTAGATACCGGCAAATGTCAACCAGAAGTGAATGTAGCCAAGCTTATCATTCATCATGCGGCCAAACATTTTAGGGAACCAGTGGTAAACACCCGCCAGTAGACCAAATGCAGACGAAGCACCCATTACAAGGTGGAAGTGAGCAACTACGAAGTACGTATCGTGCAGCTGAATATCAAGCGCTGAGTTACCCAGAATCAGACCGGTTACACCACCTGAGATAAAGAAGGATACCAGACCGATTGAGAACAACATCGCCGGCGTGAACCGGATGTTACCGCGCCACAATGTTGTAATGTAGTTGAACGCTTTTACCGCAGAGGGTACCGCAATGATCAGCGTCAGGAACATGAAGATTGAGCCCAGGAACGGGTTCATACCTGTCACGAACATGTGGTGTGCCCATACGATAAAGGCCAGGAATGCAATACCCAGCATTGAGGCAATCATCGCACGGTAACCGAAAATCGGTTTACGTGAGTTTGTCGCGATAATTTCTGATGTGATACCTAATGCAGGAAGCATTACGATATACACTTCAGGGTGACCCAGGAACCAGAACAAGTGCTGGAACAGAATCGGGCTACCACCAACGTTTGGCAGCGCTTCACCATTGATGTAAATTTCTGACAGGTAAAAGCTTGTTCCGAAGCTACGGTCAAAAATCAGCAACAGGGCAGCAGAAAGTAGAACCGGAAATGAAATCAGACCCAGTACAGCTGTCAGGAAGAACGCCCAGATTGTCAGTGGCAGCTTGCTGAACGTCATACCACGTGTACGCAGGTTGATAACCGTTGTAATGTAGTTGATACCACCCAAAAGCTGTGATACAATAAAGAGCGCCATACTCACCAGCCATAGGGTCATACCAAGCTGTGAGCCTTTGTGTGCCTGAGGTAATGCGCTCAAAGGAGGATAAACTACCCAGCCACCGGCTGCAGGCCCTGTCTCGATAAAGATTGAGAAAAACATGATCACACCGGCAATAAAGAAGAACCAGTAAGAAAGCATGTTCAGGAAACCGGATGCCATATCACGGGCACCCACCTGCAATGGAATCAGGAAGTTAGAAAATGTACCGCTCAAGCCCGCCGTCAATACAAAGAATACCATGATGGTACCGTGCATTGTTACTAAGGCAAGATAAAAATCAGGATCAAGTTGGTTTGATTCGTTAATCCACTCGCCGAGAATTGGCTTCAACCAACCCATGCTCATTTTAGGAAAACCTAACTGAAGCCGGAAAATGATTGACATACTAATCCCGATAACTGCCCACAAAATACCCGTAATCAGGTACTGCTTCGCAATCGTCTTGTGGTCTTCCGAGAAAACGTATGTTCGCCAAAAACTTTGTGGCTCATGGTGATCGTGCTCATGCGTATGAGCGTCATGCACCAGGCTTGTATCGACAGTCGCCATCGTTATTGGTTTAGTTAAGTTAAGTTATCGAAGTGAAACACTGGCAGAGCTTGCGCCGCCTTGCTGAGTTGATGCTGTTGTACTGTCTGAAGGTGCTGCGGTTTCGGTTGGCAGATACTTGGCAGCTTTCGCTTTCAGATTTGCCGGAATCCGTGAAGCGTATTCAGGATACGTCGTTAACAACGGTTTCTGATCTGAACACCATTTTTTCCATGAAGCCTCATCTTCAACCACGATTTTTGCACGCATCGAGAAGTGACCACGGCCACAAACTTCTGTACAGGCTAATTCATAGTTGAATTCAGGATTACCGGTGATGTTACGCATTTCTTCGGTTGTTTTATCAGCAACAAACCAGAAACGGGTTGGCATACCCGGAACAGCATCCATTTTCACACGTAGGTGCGGAATGAATACGCTGTGCAGTACGTCACGGGCACGGATTTTCAGCAGTACCGGTTTTCCTACCGGAATATGCAGCTCACCCTGCGAGTTAACAAAATCATCAAACGATGCTTCGTCGCTGAAATCAACGCCGACTTCGTTATTGCTGTCTGTCAACTTGTAGTTGTATGCACCCAGTTTGTTATCGTCAATACCAGGATAACGGGTAATCCAGTTAAACTGCTTGCCAACGATTTCGATTACCTGTGCATCCTGAGGAGCTTCCGACATGATATCCCGCCAAGCTCTCCAGCCTGTAAATACCATTACTGCCATTACCACCGCAGGAACAACCGTCCAGATAAGCTCCAGTTTGTGGTTTTCCGGATAGTAAGAAGCTCTCTTACCTTCGCGGTACTGGTATTTGTAGGCAAAGAAAAACAAGAGGGCGTTTGTTACCACAAAAGCGGCTGTTACGATACTCATCGAAACCCAGAACAGTGTATCTGTCCGGCGTCCGTGAATTGAACCGGCTTCAGGTAAAAAGTACTGTTTTGCACTCATGAATGATACAACGAAGCCGATCATTGCCAGTGCAAAAAATACCAAAAAGAGAGCGCCGTTAATACGGTTGCTCATGCCAATGCGGCCTTCTTCAACAGGGCCGTTGACATTCCGCACTACAGCCGCCATTCTGGATACCACCAGAGCAGCAAGGGCCAGAAATATTATAGATAATAAGCCTACAAGATAAACCATACAATTCGACAGGTTAAATATCGTGGTGTAATGCCTCTTCTAACATCGGGTGGTTTTTCGGAACCAGATTTGCCTTTGTCAGCTGAGTCGATAACGACCAGATGAAACCACAGGCAAAAATCAGGATCATCCCGAATTCAATCGGACCAAAACCACCATGCTCTCCTACTGTGCCAGGCATGATATTGTTGTAGAAGTCAAAATAGTGACCAACAATAATCCCCCAGGCAGCAATCTTCAGGAAGATGTTCGTACGCTTCGCATCTCTTGTCATTAAAACAAGGAATGGGAACGCAAAGTTTAAGAAAAGGTTCACCCAAAATGTTACCAGATACTTTTCACCGTAACCGCTGAAACGCTCACGGTAATAGATTGTTTCTTCAGGTAAGTTAGCATAGTAAATCAGCATAAACTGAGCGAACCAGACGTACGTCCAGAAAATACTGAAGGCAAACATGAACTTACCGAGATCATGCAGGTGGCTCTGGTTAACCCATTTCAGATAACCTTGCTCTTTCAGCGTCACGACAGTTAATGTCATAACTGCCAGACCTGTTACGTGCCAGCTTGCCAGTGTATACCAGCCAAACATTGTTGAGAACCAGTGTGTGTCGATTGACATCACAAAATCCCAGGCAGAGGTTGATGATGTTACACCAAACACAACAAGGAATATTGTTCCGAACTTAATGCTTTTGTTATAGTACTCCGTACCGCCATACAGATCTTCCTGTAGCGACAGGTTCCGCAGTACACGCCACAGACCATACCAGAGGCCAAAATAGGCCACCATCCGGATCAGATAGAAAGGCGTATTCAAAAAGCCTTTTTTACCATTAATGATCGGATCAAATTCAGGGCTGTTCGGATCATACAATCCTTCGTGCGTCCAGTGGAAGAGATCGTGACCGGCGATAAAGAATACGGCCAGCATGATCAACCCGGTTACCGGAAGGAACGCCGGCATAGCTTCAGGAATCCGCTTGAAAGCAGATGACCAGCCAGCCTGTGCCAGGTAATTGTATGATAAAAAGAACATACCGACAACAGAAATGCCGGTAAAGTAAACTGCATTAACCCAAACGTTTGCCCACAGACGGGTCGTCCATTTGTACTCATGGTGAGCAGCAGCAGCATGCTCGTGACCGGCAGCAGCATGAGCTGCTCCATGATGAGCCTCATGACTACCGGCACCAGATGCCAGTAAGTATGCGCCAAGACCAACCAAAGCTACACCAGCAACAATACCAATGATTAATCGGCGTTTTGATTCTGCTGTAAACTCATACTGTTCGTCGAGCGATGGTATTGCGTGAACAGATGCCATTTTTAATGTATTAAGTAGTTTTAGATTTCAGGAACGATTGATTCGGGGCAGTTCAGCCGGTTTGACATCACTACCCCGAAACCTGAAATAATCTATTATCCTTCTTGTAATTTATGAACGTAGTGAACGATTTTCCAGCGCTCTTCAGGCGTCACCTGCGAGCCATGCGGCCACATCCGGCCTTTGCCGTTTGTGATCACGTGGAAGATGTGCCCGTCGTTCATTGTCTTATAGGCATCTGCGGAGTAACTTGGTACACCTTTGTACATCTTGCCTACTAAGCCATCTCCTTTTCCACCCTCGCCGTGACAGTGCTGGCAGTAACGTCCGTACAGAACTTTTCCTTCTTCCAGCGTTTTTTCATTCGATGGAACCGGATTTTTCAGTACACGCTCTGCAATGCTGATGCTGTCCGCAGGAATGTTATAAATCATTAGGTCTTTCACTGTGCTGTCGCCTGTACCAAACGAAGTATGGTAGTTCGGCCGTGCCACAGTACCCTTTGCCGGTAAGCGCATATTCAGACCATAAGCGTTGTATGGGTGCTCACGCGTCTGCTTATATGGCTCATAACCAACCGGTTCGTACATGTTCGGTGCGAATTCCGTACCCGTATCATCATGACCGCGTTTGCAGGAAGTTCCCATCACGACCACGCTCAGGATTGCCAGGGCTGATATGCTGATATGCTTGATAGCCATTGCCAATTTTGGTGATTAGAACTGTTTAACGTTTACTTCAGCTGCTCCTGAAGCTTTCAGAATTTGCCCGATCTTCTCTTCATCAAGTTTGTTTTTGCCCAGATCAATGGCCATCGCAAACTTGTTATCTGTTGTACGAAGATCAAACATCAGTGGCTTGACAGTGGGTCCAAGGCCATTGGATACAATGAATGTACCCACCATGCCAAGCGCACAGAACAAGACTGTCAACTCAAATATAATCGGGATATATACCGGAAATGAGTAGGAGTCTTTACCACCAACCACCATTGGCCAATCAAGCTTTTCAGTATACATCGTCAGCGCTAAGGCCGTTAATGTACCTGTCAGACCGAACATGAATGCGGCAATACCGATCCGTGTGCGGGGATGACCTAAGGCTACGTCCAGACCGTGAATAGGAAACGGTGAGTATACTTCATGAATACGTACACCGGCGTCCTTCACTTCTTTTACGGCCTTAAGTACTACATCGTCATCGTCAAAAATGCCGACTAAAAATTTACTAGCGCTACCGTGAGATTCTGCCATTGTCTTAACTACCGTTCAGTTTTGTTATTCAGCATCCTTATTGAATGCTGGTTTGGTTACCCGCTCCCCTTTTGCTACGCCTGATACTGATTTAGGCAGTGTTTCAGACGATGACTTGATTACAGTCTTCACTTCAGCCATGTTTACAACCGGCAGGAATTTCGAGAACAGCAGGAAAAGCGTGAAGAAAAGACCGAACGAGAAAATATAGTCGCTGATATCGAACAGTGTCGGGTGGAACATCGCCCAGCTCGACGGCAGGTAATCACGGTGCAGTGACGTTACAATGATTACAAAACGTTCGAACCACATACCGATGTTTACAACAACTGACAGAACGAATGTCCAGACAACGCTCCGGCGGATTGCACGCGACCAGAACAGCTGCGGCGAGATTACGTTACACGTCATCATCGCCCAGTATGCCCACCAGTAAGGACCGGTAGCACGGTTGATAAACGCGTAGCTTTCAAATTCAACCCCTGAATACCAGGCAATAAAAAACTCTGTCAGGTAGGCAACACCTACAATCGAACCAGTCAGGGTGATGACTTTGTTCATCGACTCGATGTGTTCGAATGTGATGTAATCTTCCAGCTTAAATACGACACGGATAATCAGCATCAGGTTCTGCACCATGGCAAAGCCTGAGAAGATCGCACCCGCAACGAAGTATGGAGGGAAGATGGTTGTGTGCCAGCCCGGAATAACAGAGGTAGCAAAGTCAAAGGATACAATGGTGTGTACTGACAATACCAGTGGTGTTGACAGACCCGCCAGGATCAGACTGATGTACTCGTAACGAGCCCATGTTTTTGCGGATCCGTTCCATCCTAATGAGAATGCACCGTAGATATACCGTGATACTTTGCTCTTCGCACGGTCACGGATGGTAGCCAGGTCAGGAACCAGACCAATATACCAGAACACAAGCGATACAGTAAAGTACGTACTGATGGCGAATACGTCCCAAACCAGTGGTGACTTGAAGTTTACCCACAGTGAACCAAAGGTGTTAGGCAGTGGTAATGCCCAAAGCGCCAGCCATGGACGGCCCATGTGCATCAGGATGAAACTCGCAGCACAGATAACGGCGAAGATTGTCATCGCTTCTGCAGCACGGTTTACGGCAGTCCGCCATTTCTGGCGGAAGAGCAATAAGATGGCAGAGATCAGTGTACCGGCGTGACCGATACCTACCCACCATACGAAGTTGGTGATATCCCAGGCCCAGCCTACGGTTTTATTCAAACCCCAGACACCCAGACCTTCCCACCATGTCCAGAATACGCACGCGGCACCGTATATCAATACTATCACAGAGATAGTAAATGCAATGGTCCACTCGCGGGTCGGACGGCCTTCTACCTGTCTGCTCACATCCTCCGTTACGTCAGCGTAGGTTTTACCTCCTGTGACAAGCGGAGTTCTTACGGGTGAAGTGATATGCGACATAAATTTCTAATTTACGATATACGGTTTACGCGTGTTCTTCTTTTTTAGCCTCTTTCGCCTCTTTTTTAGGCTCAGCATCCTTATTCCGGATTTTAGTCAGATACGAAATCTGCGGCCGGACGTTGATCTCTTCCAGAACGTGGAAAGCACGACCCTGCTCTTCTGAAGCCAGAATCTTAGAAATGCTGCTTTCCGGATTGTTCATATCTCCAAACGTAATGGCGTCTGTCGGACAAGCCTGCGCGCAAGCTGTCTGAACTTCATCAGGTAACAACCGGCGGCGTTCTTTCTTCGCTGTCAGTTTACCTTCCTGAATCCGTTGTACACAGAATGAACATTTTTCGATTACCCCGCGTGAACGAACTGTAACGTCAGGGTTGATAACCATTTTACCTAAATCGTTATTGAAGTGGTAATCGAAGTTATCGTTATCGAAATACTTGAACCAGTTAAAGCGACGTACTTTATAAGGACAGTTGTTCGCACAGTAACGTGTACCCACACAACGGTTGTACGTCATCTGGTTCAGACCTTCTGTACTGTGTGTTGTTGCCAATACAGGACATACCGTCTCACACGGAGCGTTTGTACAGTGTTGGCAAAGCATTGGCTGGAACGTAACTTCAGGATTTTCTGAAGCAACTTCAAGCGCCTGGAAACCGGCAATCATGCCCATGCTTTCAACATCCGCATCGCTGCTGTAATAGCGGTCGATACGCATCCAGTGCATTTCACGACGCATAATTACTTCGTCGCGGCCTACCACCTGAATGTTATTTTCAGCATTACAGCCGACAACACACGCACCGCAACCAATACATGAGTTCAGGTCAATAACCATACCCCATGAGTGGTTAGGCTTGCCATAGCCATGCCATAATGTGATGTTTGTTGCATCAGTAACTCCTTCAGACGTCACCACTTTTGGTTCGTGGCGGCCGGCTTTCGGGTTCTTTTTGTATTCACCCAGTACGGACTCCTGCAATACGGCGTGACGACCCATTACCGTGTCGTGCGTTTGTGTCTGAGCGATCTCGCGTTTACCGCTTGATTTTTCAACTTTTGCACTAACACCGGCGAATACAACATAACCGTTTGCTACTGATACCAGCGGGTAGACGCTCTTTCCAACGCCATTGGCTGCCTTACCGGCTTTTTCACGACCATAGCCAATTGCAACGGCAACTGTCTTGTCGGCCTGACCCGGCTGAACCAGAACAGGAACTTCAATAGCCGGCTTACCATCTACAGTTACGTTTACCAGATCACCCTGCTCCAGACCCAGCTCAGATGCCGTACGCTGTGAAATGGCAGCGTAGTTATCCCAGCAAGCCTTTGAAACCGGATCAGGTAATTCCTGTAACCAAGGGTTGTTAGCAGATGAGCCTGTACCTAAAGCAACTGTTTCGTAGATAGCCAGTTCGATACCGTCGTTAGCAGCTTTGTAGCGTGAAGCAACCGCAGAGGCAGCTGATGCGAGGCTGGCGGCATTGAAGGATGCACCCGTGGCGGCTACACCTTTAGCCGGTTCAAACACACCATCGTTCAGCGCTTTAACCCAGAATGATTCAAATGAACCACCACCGGCTTTAGGGAACATGTTTGTCCGCCAGAAACCTTTCAGGAAAGCAGCAAAATCACCTGACTTGCCGGCCCATGTCAATAAGCTTGACTCAAACTGGCGTGTCTTGAAGATATTTGTGATGGTTGGCTGCATCAGGCTGTAGAAGCCGGCTTTTGGTTCAGCATCGCCCCAGCTTTCCAGGAAATGAGGAGCCGGTGTGATGAACTTACACAGTGAAGCAGTTTCTTCAGCACGGTCAGCAAATGATACCGACAGCTGTACTTTTGGTAATGCCTGAGCCAGTTCAGCACCACGCGGGTGATCATAAACCGGGTTGGCACCAAAGAAAAGAACCGCCTGAACCTGACCTGCTTTTGCCGCATCGATAAATGCGTTCATCTGCACGTCATTTCCCTGACGGTAGTTAATCGGTGTATTGATGTCAATTGTTGTCCCGTAGCTGCCCAGCAGGCTGTTCAGCGCATTGACTACAATCTGAACGTTCGGATCATTTGAACCGGCAACAACCAGAGCCGAACCGCGTGCAGCGATCAGGTCTTCAGCAGCCTTGTCCAGATAACGAATGTCCACAGCCGGTGCACTGATTGGCGAGCCTCCCAGTTTTGCGGCTACTTTATTGTAGAGAGCGGCTGCTACCAGTCCTTCCTGCGAAGGCTTGTAGGTACCACGGTAGTCAGCATTTGAACCAGTCATTGACAGGATTGTCTCAAACTGATAATGACGTGACATCTCTTTTTTCGTAGCACTCAGCTTCCGCGTCTGCGCATACGGTTTTGCAAATTCAAGCGGAGCAACCCATGTACCGAGGAAATCAGCACCGATGCTTACGATTGTTTTTGCCTTACTGAAATCATAAGAAGGAATTACAGCCTTACCGAACGACGCCTGGTTTGCCTGTACGATACCGAACGCGGAGCTGGCATCATACATAATGTGCTGAGCTGTCGGGTATTTTGCGGCAAATTCAGCAACAACAGCTTTCGTCGAAGGGCTTAAAACAGTTGACGTAACAATGCGGATCGCACCGTTACGGCCAGCTACTGCGTTCAGTTGACTGATAATTTCACGGTCAACCGTTGCCCAGTCAGCGTCAGCTTCACCTTTTTTAGGTCCTTTCAGTTTGTCGATGTCATATAACGACAAAACCGACGCCTGCACCCGGGCAGTTGTACCGCCTTTTGTAATGCTCGACGCAGGGTTACCTTCAATTTTAATTGGCCGGCCTTCCCGCGTTTCTACCAGGATACTGGCATAATCACCACCTTCAACGTATGTTGAAGCGTAGTAATCAGAAATTGACGGGAATGTAAATTCCGGTTTGTTCAGATAAGGAATTGCCTTACGAACAGGAGCTTCACAGGCTGCGAGTGATACGGCAGCGATGCTAAAGCCCATTGCTTTCAGGAAGTCACGGCGTTGTGTGTTGGAGCCTCCCAGAAGATCGTCGGCCGAGTTTACATTCGAAAATTCGCTGTTTGCGTTTTTTACGAACGTTGCATCGTTACGAAGTTCTTCTACACCCTTCCAATACCGTTTAGATGTATTTTCCATGCGTGCTTTAATACGTCAGATTACCCTTTTCTTTGAGTCACCGAAGTGGTGGAAATTAATAGTGGCATTTTGAACACTCCAGACCACCAATGTTTGCCACTTTAAGCGGCTCTTTGCTTTCCTTACGGTGCAGGGCAACCAGCTTGTCGTAATAAGCGTTGTCTTTTGTGTTAACTTCAGTTTTGCGGTGGCAATCAATACACCAGCCCATGGTTAACGATGAGCGTTGTTCAACTACCTCCATTTTTTCAATCTCGCCGTGGCATGTCTGGCACTGGACATTACCGACATTGGCATGCTGTGCGTGATTGAAGTACGCCAGATCAGGCAGGTTGTGCACGCGGATCCATTCAATAGGACGGTTCTGCTCGATGGCTGCGTAGATTTTCTGAATTTCCGGCGATTCTTTTTTGATGACTCCGTGGCAGTTCATACAAATGTTTGCCGAAGGAATCGTTGCCGATTTACCGCGGTTTGCACCCGTGTGGCAGTAGTTACAGTCAATTTTGTATTGACCGGCGTGCAGTTTGTGCGAGTAGGCGATTGGCTGCTTAGGCGCATATCCCTGCTGAATACCGATACCATAGAGACCGTCAAGCGTTGACTTAACAACCACAAACAGGAAAATCCAGATCACAATTGAACGGATAACCGGATTGTTGATGGTGTTAGTCAGGCCATCGCGTAAACGCTGCATGAACGGCGCTTCCGTTGTACCTTCACCACCGGCAGGCGCAACGGCCTTAGACAGGATCGATACAATGGCCAGCAACACACCCAGAACCAGCAGCATCACGACCAGCAGCGCGACCAGAACAAACGTAAAGAGGTTTGACGGCGACGCTGATTCAGACGATGCAGCAGCAGCCTGTCCACCACCGGCCGGAGTAGCTGTTGTAGCAGCAGCAGCAGGTGCACTGGCAGAATCAATGTAATCAAGGATGCTTGTGATGTCAGAATCCGACAAGTTCGGGAAGCTCGACATCGCAATTTTGCTATACTTATTGTATACACCTACTGCATAAGCATCTCCGCTAGCCACCACGGCCTGCGAGTTGCGGATCCATTTTTTAAGCCAGTCTTCGCCAGGTGTACGCTGACGAACTCCTTTCAGACCAGGACCGACCACTACTTCATCAGAAGCAGCATGACATTGGGCACAGTTGTTAGTGAACAACGACTTCCCTTTTTCTACGTCTCCGCCACCGCCGGCGGGAGCCGAAGTAGCCGCAGCCGGATCTCCTCCGGCAGCCGAGTCCTGCGCCATTGCCTGACCACTACCAACCAGGATTGCCAGTGACAGAGCGAATGCTCCGCAAAACGTCGATAAGCGACTCATTGCAAATTGCTTATTCATTGACTGTTGATACATACTTTTTACCAACTTATTATTGGCACACAAAAGTAATGCAGGATTACTATTCAGTCAAAAAATGGTTTTTTTATTTTCCATACCACCTTTATTTATAACTTTTCTAAGCAACAGGCTGAAAGGCAGCCTTCTGCCGCGTTTTTCTTACCGTTTATCCAATTTTTCTTTGTAAAAAATAAATTTTTCTACGATTAATTAATTCAACAATCCTATCATTATTTTAATCATATAAACATTTCTTATATTTCCACTTAAACCGGTAAAAAATAAAAATCCCTGTACCGACTTACTGTCAGTACAGGGATGGTTGAGGTTCCGAGCGGATTCGAACCGCTGTAGAAGGTTTTGCAGACCTCTGCCTAGCCACTCGGCCACGGAACCTTTTTGTATGTCGCATCCGTCATCGCTGTCGAATGGGACTGCAAAACTAGAAGAAAATTGTTTTTTTCACAATATCCGCCCGAAAATATCGCAAAAAATAAAAGGGCCGGACTTCGCGGCGTCAAGACAATGTCTGTTCGCCGATCAATCCGACCCTTTCTTTGCAACCTATACCCGAAGGCTACCGGTTACTACTTATTTTTTGCCTTCCAGCTGTTCTTTCAATGCAGCCAGTGCATCAAGATCACCTAATGTAGCACCACGTTCTGCCTGAGCAGGAGCTGCTTTCTCGGCTTTTGGCGCCTTAGGCTTCGCTTCTTTCTTAGGCTCGTCTTTTTCCTGCCATGTCTTCGTGTGAGACAGCATGATGCGTTTCTCTTCTTTCGAGAACTCGGTTACTTTGAAGTCAAGTGACTCACCAACTTCTGCCAGTGAACCGTCTTCTTTGCCGAGGTTTTTGATTGAGCAGAAACCTTCGATACCGTATGGCAGCTCCAGTGTAGCTACTTTATCGTTTTTGCTCAGGATAGTGCAACGGTGTGTTGATCCAACATAGAATACTGACTCAAATGTATCCCATGGGTTCTCTTCCAGCTGCTTATGACCCAACGCAAGACGACGGTTTTCAACGTCCAGTTCAAGAACGATCACTTCCAGTTCTTCACCTACTTTGATAAAGTCTGACGGATGCTTGATTTTCTTTGTCCATGACAGATCAGAAACGTGTACCAGACCATCGATACCTTCTTCCAGTTCAAGGAACAGGCCGAAGTTTGTCAGGTTACGTACAACACCCTTGTGCTTCGTACCAACGGCGTATTTAGCACGCAGTTCAGGACGAGTCCATGGATCTTCTGTCAGTTGTTTAATGCCCAGTGACATTTTACGCTCGGAACGGTCCAGTGTCAGGACAACAGCTTCAACTTCGTCACCCACTTTCAGGAATTCCTGTGGATTACGCAGGTGCTGTGACCATGACATTTCAGAAACGTGGATCAAGCCTTCAACGCCCGGCATGATTTCCAGGAACGCACCGTAGTCAGCTACGTTAACGATCCGGCCCTTCACTTTCGAGCCAACCTGGATATCTTCAGCAAGTGCATCCCAAGGATGAGCCTGCAGTTGTTTCATACCTAATGAGATCCGCTTCTTGTCCTCATCGAAGTCAAGCACAACAACGTTCACACGCTGATCGAGGTGCAGTACTTCTGACGGGTGGTTGATACGGCCCCATGAAATATCAGTGATGTGCAACAGACCGTCGACACCGCCAAGGTCGATGAACACACCGAAGTTGGTCATGTTCTTGATAACGCCTTCCAGTACCTGACCTTTCTCAAGGTTGTTCAGGATCTGCGTACGCTGTGCTTCAAGGTCTTTCTCGATCAGTACTTTGTGCGATACAACCACGTTGTCGTTCGCATAGTTGATCTTAACGACCTTAACTTCCATTTTCTTACCAACGAAGATATCGAAGTCGCGGATTGGCTTCACGTCGATCTGCGAGCCTGGTAAGAATGCTTCGATACTGTAAATATCTACAATCAGACCACCCTTCGTCCGGCGCTTCACGAAACCATCGATAATGAGGTCTTCGTCCAGAGCCTTCTGAATTTTTTGCCATGCTGTGATCACCTTGGCTTTCTTACGAGACAGCACCAGCTGCCCGTTCGGGTCTTCCTGGTTTTCTACGTAAACTTCAACTTCGTCACCCATTTTCAGGTCCGGCAAATCCCGGAATTCTGAAGCAGGAACTAAACCGTCTGACTTGAAACCAATGTTCAGGATTACTTCACGATCTGTAATCCCTACCACGGTGCCCATAACAACTTCTTTCTCGTTTACCTGCGACAGTGTGTCGTTGTAAAGTTGTTCCATGCGGCTGCGTTCGTCAGCCGTATACCCGCTACCGAATCCTTTGTTATCTGCCCGGTCCCAGTCAAATTCTGGCAGATTGTCGCTTTTCTGCGTTTTGCTCATAAAAGTTTGGTTGCTTGACCCGCTTAGCTACATCAGACTGTGGGTCAAATGGCAGTCTGAATTTAAGTTTTACATCTTTGTAAAAAGGACTGCAAAGGTAAGATTTTTTCGTAACAAAAAGTTCTTTTCGCATAAAAAGCGTTTGAGTTTCAGGAATAAATGGCCGGGGCTGCCAACAGGCCGGATAAGTCATTAAGCTCATCCTTAGCCAGCTGGCAGCCCCGTGCTGCAACCGTGTGTATTTTTGTTACCCGTTAATCATACCGGCGTTCCCGTTTTGCAATAAACGGCATCCAGCTGGCATCGACAGCGCCCGAAAATTCGCGGAGGAAAAGCAGAAAGGATGGCTTAAACGGACGTTGCCGGATGTTCAGATTGGCTTCTTCGGGTGTGTAGTCCCCTTTTTTAGAATTACAGCGCTTACAGGCTGTTGTCAGATTATCCCAGTTAGTTTTTCCTCCCCTCGATTTCGGCATCACGTGATCTAACGTCAGGTCTTCTGTTGTACCGCAGTACTGACACCGGTGCCCGTCCCGCTTAAATATATTCTGCCGGGTCAGCATAACACCTTTATAAGGCAGGTGTACGTACCGGTGCAGACGGATTACGGTTGGCATCGGAAATTCAGCCTGAACCGTACGGAGCTTGAACTGATCAGATTCAGCAACGAGTTCGGCTTTATTCAGATAAACAAGCAAAAATGCTTTCGGAACGGAACAGATACTAAGCGCACTATAGTCTTGGTTCAAGATTAATACTTTCCTGCCCATATGTGGTTAAGACATTCTGTTTTTTAGCAATTTACAGAGTTATCCACATTTCCACAAGATGTTCTGCGCGTTAAATTATTTAACTGACCCACAGGCAGAACGTATTTTTTCCTTAACAAAGCTAGTAACGCTCCCGCTGCATACTGCGCTCTGCCTCACGTTCTTTGATGCTGTCGCGCTTATCGTAAAGCTTTTTCCCTTTCGCAAGCGCGATTTCCAGTTTGGCAAATCCCCGCTCCGATGTATAGAGCCGTACCGGTACAATTGTCAGCCCCTGATCCTTTAGTTTTTCGGTCAGTTTCCGGAGCTCCCGCCGGGTCAGCAACAGCTTGCGGTCTCGCAAGGGCTCATGGTTGTTGTAGGTACCTTCGGTATAAGCCGAAATACTCATCTGGCGGATAAACAGCTCCTCGCCCAGGAACAGGCAGTAGGCATCCTGTAAATTAACTTTCCCCTGCCGGATTGATTTAATTTCGGTACCGGTTAATACAAGGCCGGCCGTGTATGTATCAATAAAGTAATACTCAAAAGATGCTCTGCGATTTTTGATATTTACTTCTTTTGCAATAGCTGCAGATGCCATATTGACTGATTAATGAGGATAAATACTACCTTATGTAAACGAAGAAAAACGGCGGAGGTTCGCAGGAAGCCGGAAATGTAGTGAATACCAAAAAAAGACGCCCGGAGGATCGATGTGTGCGTTGTTGAAAACGGTACCAAAGTCACAGCCTCAAGACCTGATACAACATCGATACCTTCCGGGCGATATCTTTATCTATGAAGGAAAAAGCAGATAATTCTAAAAAAAATACAAGCAATAATTGTGCCTATCTAATTTTATCTGCTTATATCCCTGAAGAATACAATAGATTCAATGTTTTGCAAAGCATACCGGGAATCCATAAAACACCGGGCGGTATGTTTTGATTCTAACAAAAATAATACCATTTTTTGTCACTTCACAAAGCACTGCCTTTGATATACGTAAAGTAGTCCCAAACGGATTTCTTTGTTTCAAATTTAGCGAAATTATTTCTTCGCTGCCTCCTGAGTTGACTTGTATTCTTTATTCAATCCTTCAAGCACCTTTTTAGTTACATCATTAGGCGCATCAGCAAACAGAATCCCGCCGCCTTTTGTGTAGCCCAGTACAAACTCGTACTTATTTTGCTTGTTGTATTTTTTCAGGTACTCAAAAATCTTGTTGTAGAGTTCTTCATTTTTTTTCTGCTCATCAACCGCCAGCTGCTGGGCTGCACGCTCACGGTACTGCAGTAATTCCTGTTGTTCCTTCTGGAGGGCGGCTTCCGTAGCGCGTGCCTGATCCATGGTCATAGTTTGGGCGCGCTGCTGGAAAAAAGCGGCTTTGTTCTGCAGGTTACGGCCTTTTGTATTCAGGTCGTTATCTAATTGAAAACGCTTGCTTTCAAGCACTTTCTGGGTGTCTTTAAAGAAATCGTATCTGGTCAGCAGGGAGTCAACGTTGACGTAAACAATCGATTTACCTTTCGATTCGGTAGGTACAGCCGTTGCTGTTGTTTCTTGTGATGGGGTCCCTTTAAAATGCAGATAATACAGTACAGCGACGGCAACAGCCAGTACAATGTTAAGAATCAACGAAGCGTTCTTCACGAGATAATCAGTTAGTTATTATTAATTGTTTCTACAAAATTATCAAAATCATTGCCTAATTACGCCCTTTTACTTACGATTTGTTGCGAGGGCGCAATTGCCTGCCGGATATAGTAACCTGCCAGTCCGGCTAAACCGGCTGTCAGACCCGCCACAAACGGCACCAAAAGCAATATTCCTGCGGGTGAGGCACTTTTAAAGATCAGCTGGCTCATACGGCTTGTCATGATCCCTTCCGTCTGAAAGTGGATCAGCAACGCATACCCTGCCCATACCAGCGCCGCCCCGATGAACGCCTGCCCGAAAGACTGCCCGGCCTTCTGCCCTAACCAGCTGCAGGTAGCTGCGGCCACCAGCGCCTGACTCCACCAGGGCAACAGGAGCTGGGCCAGAAAACTTAATACGGCGATAATCAGAATCAGTCGCATAATGAATTTATCGTTGTTGTAAGACTAACTTATAGGCTAACCGGGGATGCTTATCGGTGGCCTGCTGTAAATAAAGCAGTTCGTTCAGCTTGCCGTCGGCCCATGTCTGAATCATATTCTGGTATAACGGACTGCCGGGGTTACCGGACTGCCCGCCGGGGTAAACCCCGTACGCTTTCGGCGACGGACCCAATGCCACAACCATCCGCCATGAAGGCCCGTGCTTTTCGGATGTAGCGTTAACCACCGTAGCACCTCCCCCATTCTGAATACCAATGGCACTGAACGCATCCATGCCTGGAATCAGGTGACGGATTGAGGTGTTTTTATGCTTGCTCCACGCCCAGGCCGAACCCAATTCACCGTGTTTTTTCTGCAAGGAGTCACAAGCCGCCTGAAACGCCTGTGTAACAACGTCGGTAATGGTTTCGCGCTGCGGTGTTTTCACATTATCAAACCAGCGTGCCTGCGGCTCCCGCTGCATAAGGGTAAGCGTCCGGTCGAAGCTTGGGTAGCGCATAGGCAGTGTATCGCCGGCGTCAAATTCATCTTTCCAGACGCTTTCCATCAGTTGCTCATACCATACGGTAAAGATACTGGCTCCGACTGCACCGGCATCGTTGTAGCGGTTCCACGCCTTGACGATCTCCAGTGCCTTCGTCTGCGGGCCACTCAGCCGCTTTGCCTCAACCAGCGGCATCCACACCGGCAGGGCGTCAACCGCCCGCAGGTTCAGGTTATCGTTCTGAAGGCCACGCAGGCTGTCGGCCGTAGCGCCCTGCATTGCCGTCAGCCGCTGGTTGATTCGCCGGCCACGCTCTGCCGGTGCAAACTGCCAGTTCAGGTAATACGGATACGACGGATCGGTTGAAAACTGATTGGCTGAGCTGACAAAGCCGCGCGGCGGATTTTTAACCCGCGGATTCTGTTCAGCCGGAATCCAGCCCTGCCAGTCATAGGCCGAACTTGTGCCGTCCAGAATAAACTTACCCTGATCCTTCCACTTGAGCGGAAAGCGGCCATTCGGGGAAATAGCAATGTTTTTACTGTTATCCGCAAAAACAAAGTTCTGGGCCGGCGCTGCATAATGGGCCAGTGCCTTTACATAATCGTCGTAGTTTACCGCGCGGTTAAGCTGGTAGAAACACAACAGGTCATTAGCCGCTTCGTGCGCAATCCAGCGGGCGGCGTGCCCTACCGGAATATTCGGCCGGAATGGCTTCTGCGCACCCATATAGACCACAGGACCATGATGTGTGTAGTACACGGTATCAACCACATCGGGCTTTCCTTTTACCCTGATGCGTTCAATACGCCGGGTTGTTTGTTTCCACTGATTATCGTGGAGGTAGGCTGAATGCTGATTATCCCTGAACTGAATGGTGTAGAAATCCAGTACATCGGCGCCCACATTGGTTACCCCCCAGGCAACCTGTTTATTGAAGCCGATGATTACACCCGGCGCTCCCGGCAACGACGCGCCGTAGACATTCAGCGTTGGTGTAACGAGCTGAATCTGATACCAGATCGACGGTAAACTCAGCGTCAGGTGGGGGTCATTGGCGAGAATCGGATAACCGGTTGCCGACTTTTCAGCACCCACCGCCCAGTTGTTGCTGCCAATCGATGGATCATGGCGCAGCAACCCGGCACTGAATGTAGCGGCCGACATGCCGAGTAAACGCTGCTGCATCACAGAATCTTTTGGGGTGGCAGGTACCGGCAGCGGTTTGAAATCCCACTTCGTTCCCAGCGGAATAATCGGATCTTCGCGGGTCGGATAATCAGGAAACAGGTCGGCCACGACGCCGGCACCGTATTTTTTCAGCAGGTTAGTCATCCGCAGATCATCAGCACCCATTGCCAATGTGCTTGTCATCTGCTTCAGCAGGTAGGCACACTTGATCGGTGTCCATGGCTCCGGAGCATAGCCCAGCAGTTTGTATTCTACCGGATAGGTTGCCGGGTTCAGCTGCTCAATCCAGGCATTGATTCCTGCGGTATAGGCCTCCACAATTTCTTTGGTTTTGGGATCAGCCAGCATGGTCTTTACCGCTTTTTCGGCACCAAAGCCCATGCCCATCCGCCGGTTGAACCGGTCGAGCTCCAGCGCCCGTTCGCCGACAATTTCCGACACACGGCCGGCGGCAGCATGTGTCTGAAACTCCATCTGCCACAGGCGGTCCCGCGCCGTTACAAACCCCTGCGCGAAATAAGCATCGTAATCATTTTGGGCAAATACGTGCGGCACACCCACATCGTCATACAACACAGTGACCGGCTGCCGCGTACCGCTGATCGTAAACTCCTTATCCGTAGTAGCAGTAGATTCAGCATTTTGCCAGAAGCCGGTGAACGGACTCAGTAAAGGGCCAAAAGCGGGAGTTGCCCCCCAGGGGCGGTTAAGGGCCACAATGATAACCAGTGCTGCTACACTGCTACCAATGGCTTTCAGGTTGTTCATAAAGCTAAGGGAATCGGGTCGCAAGTAAAATATTCTTTATTTAATAAAAAATAGTCTTTATCAACCTGTTTACTTCTTTCCTTCAATTAATTTGCCCCGGCAATTCACAGAAACTTCATACGTGTTTGCAACAGGGCTTCTCCGATTTGTGTTATAGCAGGAGTTATACACCCATAAAGCCTGTCTATGCATCGGATTCTTTTAGTTGCCCTGTTTATACCGGTACTACACGTTATGGGACAACCTGCCGCAAATACGCCTGGTATACAGGGCCACCGGGGCTGCCGGGGCCTTATGCCCGAAAATACCCTTCCTGCGTTCCGGAAAGCATTAGATTTAGGGGTTACAACGCTTGAGTTAGATGTCGTCATCAGCAAGGACAGCCAGGTGGTTGTGTCGCATGAACCCTACGTCAATGCCGACTTTTCAACAGCACCTGATGGCACCCCCGTTTCGCGCAAAGACCAGAAGACTCTGAATATCTATCAGATGGCGTACAGCGATGTTAAACGGTACGATGTTGGTCTGCGGGGTAATGTCAATTATCCGGAGCAACAGAAAGTGGCGGCGTACAAACCGTTGCTCAGTGAGGTTTTCGAAACAATGGAAGCGTACCGAAAGGCTAATAACCTGCCTGAGTTTAGCTATAATATTGAGATTAAAAGCGAGCCGGACCAATACAATGTGTCTCAGCCTGCACCCGCTCCTTTTTCAGATTTAGTGCTGGCGGTTATTAAAGAACACATTTCTATCGACCGGATTACCATACAAAGTTTCGATTTTGCGGTATTAAAGCACTGGAAGCAGCAGATTGATGCCGGTAATTATCCGAAAACCAAACTTGCCGCGCTGGTAGCCGATTTAAAAAGTGTTGACTCCCATTTAAAAGATTTAGGATTTATACCCGATATTTATAGTCCATATTTCCGACTTTTGGGACAGGAAAAGGTAGATCGTATTCACCGGAAAGGGATGAAAGTAATTCCCTGGACGGTAAACAATACCGAAGAGATGCAGAAACTGAAAGGTTGGGGCGTCGACGGTATCATTACGGATTATCCCGATCGTGCAAAAGGATTGTAGCTTATGACACTGCTGAACACTACACTTAAATGGCTTCTTGAACGTCGGTTGCCCCGCATCGAGGCGATGATGAAGCACCCCGGTGAGGTGCAGCAGCAGGTGTTTAACCAGCTCATCCGCCGTGGCCGGCGCACCCATTGGGGCAAGCTCCATCACTACGGCAGCATCCGGTCCGTTAAGGATTTTCAGACGCAGGTGCCCGTTTCTTCCTACGAGGATCTGTATCCGTATATCGAACGGACCATGAAAGGCGAGAACAATCTGCTCTGGCCTTCACCAATTCACTGGTTCTCCAAATCGTCGGGGACGACCAATGCCCGCAGTAAGTTTATTCCGGTTTCGCAGGAGTCGCTGGACGATTGCCATTTTAAAGGCGGCAAGGATATGATGGCGCTTTACGTGGCCAACCGCCCCGACAGTAAAACCTTTGAAGGCAAAGGACTGTCCATCGGTGGCAGCCTCCACGAAAACCCGTTCAGCAAAAGCGGTGCGGCGGGCGACGTGTCGGCAGTTGTCATGAAAAACCTGCCGTCCTGGGCACAATACATCCGTACACCGACCATCGACGTTGCCCTCATGGGCGAATGGGAGTCGAAAATCGAACGGATGGCCGAGGTGACAGCCCGTGAGAATGTGACGAGTATTCTGGGGGTACCAACGTGGACCCTCGTACTGCTCGACAAAATTCTGGCCAATACCGGCAAATCCAATATTCTGGAAGTATGGCCGAATTTTGAGGTGTTTATTCACGGCGCCGTCAACTTCCAGCCTTACCGCGAGCTGTTTACGCAGCATATCTTTCCGTCAGGCGATATCAAATACCTGGAAGTATACAATGCATCGGAAGGTTTTTTCGCGATTCAGGATGATGTACGCCGGATCGGTGAGATGCTGGTAATGCTCGACTATGGCATTTTCTATGAATTTGTCCCGATGGAAGAAGCCGACAGTCCGTTCCCCAAAGCGCTGACCATCGAAGAGGTTGAACTCCATAAAAACTACGCGCTGGTCATTTCCACCAACGGGGGCTTATGGCGTTATCGGGTGGGTGACACTGTCCGGTTTACGTCTCTGTATCCGCACCGGCTCAAAGTCAGCGGACGGACCAAGCATTTTATCAATGCCTTCGGCGAGGAAGTGATTGTCGAAAATGCCGAAGCGGCCATTACCAAAGCCAGCGAACTGACCGGAGCGGTTATTGCCGACTATACGGCAGGCCCCGTTTACATAGGCGGCAACCGGAATGGCCGCCATGAATGGATCATTGAGTTTTCGCAGCCACCGGCCGACCAGGCCCATTTCAACCGGATTCTCGACGAAACCTTACGCCTCGTCAACTCCGATTACGATGCCAAACGGTATAACGACATGGTCTTACAGGCGCCGATCATTCATGCCGTGCCGCGCGGGACGTTCTACAACTGGATGGGGCAACGCGGTAAGCTGGGCGGACAGCACAAGGTTCCCCGGCTGGCCAACTCACGCGAGTACCTGGACGATATTCTGCATTGTCTGGATCAGGACTACGTTGACTAACTACCCGCGAACCAGCCCTTTTTCCCGCAGAAAATTATTGGTCATCACCGGTTTCTCGGGATGTAGTACCACCTGTCCAACCACTTCACACACGAAAAGAACATGATCGCCGGAGTCGATCCGGTCAATCACCCGGCATTGAGCATAGCCAACAGCTCCGGTCAGAAACGGACATCCGCGGTTATCCAGTGCATGCGGTAACCGGCTGAGCTTATCCTGCTCACGTCCGCTTTTCCGGCCCAGCCGGCCGATGAGATTCGTCTGGTCTTCAGCCAGCAGATTTACGTTGAAAATACCGCTTTCCTCTACCAGCGTGATGGTATAATCAATTTTGTACAGGGCAACAGTCAGGTGCGTGCCGCCCATAGCCGTCTGCATGACCCATGTGGCAATGTTTGCATTATACCGTGCCCCTGGTGTGCCGGCGCCGGCTACGGTTGTAATGGAATGGACATCGTAATTTTTATATTTCAGTAGTTTTTTCGCCATCGGGACCTGTGTTGGAGTTCAAACGGGTTATCGTAGTTTTGCAGTGAACAAAGCGTTTCATCTCTCTGTTTAGAACAAAGCAGGTTATTTGTCAGGCCTGTACGTTAAGTGACCCATTCAGCACAGTCATGAAGTCTTTCAACATCCCTCAGCATTACCGCAGTGCCGTTATTACTCCCATTAAGGAATTCCGCCGGAAACGTGATAAGCTAAAACGCGATTTCACCCCGACCGAACTGGATTTCGGGCCGGTACGGGTACTGATTGCCCGCCACTTTGGCTTTTGCTACGGTGTTGAAAATGCGGTTGAGATTGCCTACAAAGCCATCGCCGAAAACGAAGGCCGCCGGCTTTTTCTGCTGAGTGAAATGATTCACAACCCCGATGTAAATGCCGATCTGATCAGCCGGGGAGTGCGTTTTCTGATGGATACGCATGGCAAACAGCTGATCCCGTGGGAAGAACTGACGGCCGATGATGTGGTCATTATCCCGGCGTTCGGCACTACACTGGAAACCTACGCCCGCCTGCAAGCTATTGGTCTGGACATCGAAAAATACGATACCACCTGCCCGTTTGTGGAAAAAGTATGGAACAAGGCCAGCCAGATCGGCAATAAGCAGTACACTGTTATCGTGCATGGTAAGCCAAGCCACGAAGAGACGCGGGCCACGTTTTCACACAGCAAGGAAGCAGCGCCGACCGTGGTGGTGAAGGACATGAAACAGACACAGCATCTGGCAAGGTTCATTACCGGTGCCCTGCCGGCCGAACAGTTTTATACCGACTTTGCGGGGCAATACTCAGAAGGGTTCGATCCCTCCGTCGATTTGAAACGTATCGGTGTGGTAAACCAGACGACAATGCTGGCCTCCGATACTCAGGGCATTGCCGATTACCTGAAAGGCATCATGATTGACACCTACCAGCTTACGCCGGAGACTGTCGATAACCATTTTGCCAATACACGGGATACCTTGTGTTATGCCACCAATGACAATCAGGATGCAACCTATACCCTGCTTGACTATCCGGCCGATTTTGCCATTGTAGCGGGCGGCTATAACAGTTCCAATACGTCCCACATTGTCGAGCTCTGTGAGGCGAAACTTCCGACTTACTTTATTGAGTCAGATCAGAAAATGCTCTCTGCTGACCTGATCCGCCACTACGACCTGCATACGAAACAGGAAGTGGTTACAGAATCCTTTATTCCGCAGCAGGAGCAGGTAACCGTATTGTTAACCTGCGGTGCCTCCTGCCCCGACGCCGTTGTCGAGGGCATTCTGATGCGCCTGGTCAGTTTCTTCCCGAATGCCCGTTCTATTGAATCGGTGATGAACCAGGTGACGGATTAATTGAGCCAGACCTGCACCTCCCGGCTTTCGTTGTGCAGCCGGTCAAAGGAGGTTACGATATACGTGTATTTCTTTTTCGGATCGGCCGTACGGTCGATGAAACGGGTATTGTCCTCGCCCGGGCAAATGCTCAGGATCCGTTGCGGATTATCGGTACGATACTGGCGGTAGCGGCCTTCAAAACGATAAACGACATAATAACTGGCCAGATCACCGTCTCTGGCTTCATCCGGTGACTGCCAGTAAATTTCTACCCCGCTCTCCGTACGGGCCGCTTTCAGGTCGCGTACCGGCAAGGGCGGAATACTGTCGATCCAGGTCATTGGCGGCACCAGCGCCGGATATTTATAGAGGTTTGTCTGAAGCGAATCCCGCACGCCCAGCCGGTTGGTAGTCAGCGACTTTGAGCTGAAATAAATACTACCGTGAACCGGTCCGCGTGCCGCCGTCAGTGCATTATTGCGCAGGTATCTGATCTGCGACGGCATCTGTGTCGGGTCCATCCAGGTCTGGTCGCGTTCGCGGGTATTACCCAGGCGGTAAGCCCCGTGGCCAATATACAGGTGGCGGCCGATGCTATTTTTTGCCCACCAGTCGACCAGTACTTTATACGGCGCGCGGCTGAACTCGGTCGTGAAATATACCTGCGGCACAATGTAATCGACCCAGCCCTGACGGACCCATTTGCGGGTGTCGGCATAGAGTTCATAATACGCCTGCCCGCCGGTAGTTGCCGATCCGTCGGGATCACTTTTCACATTCTTCCAGATCCCAAACGGACTGATCCCAAACTTACAGTACGGATTTACGGCTTTTACGGAATCGCGCAGTTCGAGCACCAGTTTATCAACATTGCTCCGGCGCCAGTCTTCCTTGCCCATTCCGTTGTAATATTTCCGGTAAGCGGCATCATCCTTAATCGTCTGTCCGGCAATGGCATACGGATAAAAATAATCATCAAAATGGATACCATCCACGTCGTAGTTGCGCACAATGTTAGCCACAATACCGGCCACATAGGTCCGCACTTCCGGCAGACCTAAGTTGAACAGCTTCCGGTCACCATAGGTGATAAACCATTCCGGTTTGCGGTAGCTGATATGGTCACTGGTAATGCTGGCTGTTTTCCCGAACGTCCCCCGGTCGAGGTTGAGCCACGCATGAAACTCCATGCCCCGGCTATGTGCCTGATCAATGATGAATTCCATCGGATCGTAAAACGGATCGGGAGCCTTGCCCTGCTTACCGGTCAGCCACTCCGACCACGGTTCCGCGCCTTCGGCATAGAATGCGTCGGCAGCGGCCCGCACCTGCATGATCACGGCATTCAGCCCCGCCTGCCGGTGCATGTCCAGAATCGAAATCATTTCCTGCTGCTGCTGCGCTGTCGGCAGCCCTTTCTTACTCGGCCAGTCAATGTTTTGTACGGTAGCAATCCAGACAGCCCTGAACTCGCGCTTCGGCGAAGGGGGCACCGACATATCCGGTACTTCATAGGTAACCGTATCAACCGGCGGTTTTGGCCGGGCGGCCACCGATGAAACCGGCTTTGGCGATGTCGTAACCGGCGGCTTTTTAGCTACGGGCTTTGTTGTGGCCGGCGGCGTTCTGACAACCACAGGCGTTCGGCGCGAATGGCACCCTATCGTGAAAAGAAGCGTTGAGAGACAAACCCAGAAAACAGTTACCCGAAACATGGAAAAAGCGAATTAGGCTACAAAAGTACGGGATTAATTACTTTTTGCCTTCCCGCCGGCAACGATCGCTGCAATAGATAACCTGATCCCAGTCCCGTTCCCACTTTTTCCGCCAGCTGAACGGGCGTTGACAAACAGGGCATACCTTCACCGGCAGGTCGGACTTCTTGCGCATTTTCATGATCTGATTCCTTAACGTTTTATTTCGCTAAACCTTACCCTGCGGCCAATGGTTTAGGGTTCATGAAAACACAACAGACTACCCTCCTGACTGATGATGATATTGACCGGATTATTGAAATGGCATGGGAGGACCGGACACCCTTCGATGCCATCGAAGCACAGTTTGGTCTGGCCGAGCAGGACGTGATTGAACTCATGCGCCGTGAAATGAAACCATCGTCATGGCGCATGTGGCGGGCCCGCGTCCAGGGCCGGAAGACTAAACACAAGGCTACATCGGCGGTTGACGATCAAACGTTTAAATGTAGCCGGCAACGGCAAATCAGTCATAATCAGTCGAAAAAACGTTGAGAATGACATTTTGGCATCTAAATGTTTTCGCTTAATTTTGTCGCGCAATATTTGGGTAAATGGATATTTCTATTCAAAAAACAGTAAAAAAACCCAAAAATTTAAAATTTTTTTTGGAAAGGTGTAGTTTTGCAAACGACGTGATAAACTACTAACCTTAGCGTACAACGAAGACTATGTCAAGCTCAAAGTTAGATCAAATTGACCGAAAGGTTCTGGATATTCTGCAATCAAACGCCAAGATAACCAACGCACAATTATCAAAGGAAATCGGCCTGTCTCCTGCCCCGACACTCGAACGTGTTAAGAAGCTGGAAACATCCGGTATCATCCAAAGCTACCACGCCCAGCTCGACCGCGAAAAAGTAGGTCTGGGGGTAACTACATTTGTGATGGTAACCCTGGTAGGCCATAAAAAAATGGTGACCGACTCGTTCGTACAACGGGTCAACGAAATCCCTGAAATCATCGAATGCCACCACATTACCGGTTCAGGTGACTTCCTGCTGAAGGTTATTTCAAAAGACATCAACTCGTATCAGAAGCTGATGCTGGAAGTAATTAACGAGATTGAAGAGGTTGCCAGCACCCAAACCATGGTAATTTTATCGACGTTCAAGGAAAGCAAGGTAATGCCTATTCCCTGAGCCGTATATACCTGACGAAAAAGGGCCATTTACAGCAAATGGCCCTTTTTCGTATTTAGTCGCGGCGTTTCCGGCGTTCGTCCCTGCGCGATTTTTTACTGTCTTTCAGGGCCTTTTTCGCCTCTTCATACTGGCTTGATTTCTTATCCGCCGAATCGAGCACTTCCTTGTAGTAGGTTGTTGCCTGATCGTAGTTCTTCTCATCGGTCGCAATCTTCGCCAGCCCGACCAGCGATGACCAGTAATAGCCTGCGTTTGTTGCGTTAATCTGCTTAGCAAAATCAATGGACTGCTGGTAATACTGCTTGGCGGTCGCTGTATTGCGGTAAAAGTTGTGGTTTACGTAAGCCAGAATGTACGCAGCTGTCCGGCCGCTGACGGCTTCATACCCGGTTTGCCCGCGGGCGATTTTTTCCAGAATCCGTTTTGAAATCACTTCCGCTTCGTTCAGCCGCCCCCGCACAAATGCCGACCGGGCAAAATACCGCTCAAAAAAAGGATTTTCGGGATACTGTTCCGTCATGTACTTCGCCAGATCATAGGCTTTGTCGTACTGGTTTTCCATGCTGTAAATCTGTAGCAGGAAGTAACGTGCCTCCGTCCGGGTATAAAACGCATTATTGGCGGTCTTTTCCAGTTGCTGAATACCGGAGTTCTTATCACCTTTCGGGAAAAACATCAGGATCGGCTTGAGCAGCGGATAGTTCTGCGGAATCCACTGGGCGTAATAATTATACAGCCCGTCGCCGAAGAGCAATTCGGGGCTGATATCGCCGTTCCCCTTACACTTCTCGAAATATTTCAGGGCGTTTTTACCGGCCAGGGTTGCCTTTGCCCATTTCTTCCGCTCCGAATACAGACGCCCTTTGAAAGCATAGGCCGCTGCCAGGAAAAACGAGGGTTCTACCTTGTTATCGCTGTCGTCATATAGTTTTTCCGCCAATGTGATGGTCGAATCCATATACGCCAGACAACGGTCATCATAGTCCTCAATGTCGGTATTCGGTACAATTTTCCACCACTCGGCGAGGCCCATCAGAAAATAAGGCATCGGATGTTTCGGATACCGCACCTTGAGCCAGCGGAACTCCTTATCGGCTTCGTAAAATTTATAGTTATACAACTGGTTAATGGCCTCGGCCGATTCCAGCTGCACACCGGGGTGCTTTAATAATCCATCGTATTTTTTATCAAAAGCCGACGGATCATATAACTGTGCCTGAGCCATATAGCCCAATACGATTAACAAAACCGTCAAACTGAACTGCTTCATGTTCTTTGTCATTTAGCTACGCTGCTGAACGTTCTCTGCGTCTTACCTATAACGGCTGCGACATCTTTTTATGTGTGATCTTTCCATTAACGTACAAAGCCGGCGATCAGTTTACCCTTCATAAAATTTACGAAAAAGTTGCCTTGCCATGCCCGCCCGCCGTACCTTTGCTCATGCCTATAGAAAAGATAACGATCAAAGATAAGTCGTTTGTGCCGTTTATTCCGGCCGAAGCCATTCAGAACCGCATCACGCAACTCGCTCAGCAGATTAATGAAGATTACGCCGGGAAACAGCCGCTGGTCATCGGTATCCTGAACGGGTCGGTACTCTTCGCGGCAGATCTGCTGAAAAAACTGAGCATTCCATGTGAAATCGCCTTTGTCCGGGTCTCTTCCTATGCGCAAACCAGCTCTACCGGTGCGGTCAAACAGATTCTGGGCCTGAGTGAATCCGTGAAAGACCGTGATCTGATCGTCGTGGAAGATATTGTCGATACGGGTCTTACCATCAATGATATACGCAAACAGCTCCTGGCTGAGGGACCGGCCTCACTGACCATTGCTACCCTTCTGCACAAACCCGAGGCCCTGAAACAGCCTGTTGAGCTCCAATACGTTGGTTTTGAGATCGAGAATAAATTTGTGGTTGGCTACGGGCTGGATTACGACGGGCTGGGCCGCAATACCGCAGCGATTTACGTGTTAAGCGAATAAAGACATGCAGCAGACTATTGCCTGTTTCGCGCTTGTTGTTGCTGACTACGACGAAGCCATTGCGTTCTATACGCAAAAGCTACATTTTACGCTGCGGGAAGACACGATGCTGAGCGAGACAAAACGCTGGGTAGTGATTGCTCCGCCGGGCACAACCGGCAGCGGTATCCTGCTGGCTAAAGCGGCCAATGAGGAGCAACAGTCCCGCGTAGGCAACCAGACCGGTGGCCGGGTCTTTATGTTTCTGCATACCGATAACTTCACCCGCGACTATCAGAATCTGCTTGACCATGGCATCACCATCGTTCGCCATCCCGTTACCGAGGCATACGGAACCGTAGCGGTCTTTGCTGATTTGTACGGAAATTTGTGGGACTTAATCGGGCCGGAGCGTTAACCCCCAATCGTCGCCATTGATTCGGAAACGGGTGCGCGGTTCTTTTCGGCTTCGAAACCGTTGGCAGGGCGGCTGGCAAAGGCCTGTTTAAATGCCTCAACCAGGTCTGCATCCGTTGCCCCTGAGCGCATCAGGTCACGGACGTTCAGCACACCGCTGTCGTACAGGCAGGTTTTCAGAACGCCTTGTGCCGTCATCCGGATCCGGTTGCAGCTCCCGCAGAACGTCCGGCTGAAGGCCGCAATGATCCCGACCGTTCCTTTATAGCCTGGTATCTGATAGTCATTCGACGTGGAAAACGGCCCGTCGGCAAGCTTCTGTATCTCCGGATAAAATGACTTCAGCTCCGTCAGAATGCGGCGGTGTGTCCAGTTCAGGACCGGGTAATGTGTGCCTTCGCCGTTAAAGGGCATTTCTTCGATAAACCGAACTGCCACCGGCTGATCGCGGGTCAGCTCAGCCAGTAACGGAATGTCTTCGATGTTCTGCCCTTCCATCACTACCGCATTGATTTTTACCTCAATGTCATGCGCCAGCAGCTCATCAAGGGTTCGCAAAACAGCCGGCAGTTCATCGCGGCGCGTAATCTGGTGGAAGCGCTGCCGATCCAGCGTATCAATACTGAGGTTGACGGATTTCAGTCCCAGCGATGCCAGCTCGGCCACATGCGGCGCAGTCAGCACCCCGTTGGTAGTCATCGCCAGTTCGGTCAGGCCGTCGATAGCCGACAATGACCGCATGAACTCCATCAGGCCATTACGCACAAATGGTTCCCCACCTGTAATCCTGACTTTATTTACACCCAGCCCCGCCAGTACGCTGACCAGCCGCTCCATTTCTTCGAACGTCAGCAGCTGTTTTTTCGGCAGGTAACGGATACCTTCTTCCGGCATACAGTAAAAACAACGCAGGTTGCAGCGGTCGGTAACGGCCAGCCGCAGATAGGTTATCGGGCGATTATGATTATCAAAAAGCATGAGGTACAAGCAAGTTAGCTTAATTTTGCGGTATGCTGACCATTACAGCCGAAGACATCGGCAAAAAATATCGTCGTGAATGGATATTCCGGCACGTTAACCTGACATTAACCGCAGGGACAAGTTACACGTTTGTTGGCCCCAACGGAAGTGGTAAGTCCACGTTTCTTCAGTTAATTTCCGGGGTAATGCCCGCCACCGAAGGCAAATTAGCCTACCGGCTCGGGGATAAAACACTTTTAGCCGATGACTGGTTTCGGCAAGTTACTATGGCAGCACCTTATCTTGAACTGATCGAAGAACTGACCCTGCTCGAACTGCTTGCTTTTCACCAGACGTTCAAGCCATTTAAGAACGGACTGACAACCGAAACTGTACTGGAAAGAATGTTCCTGAGTCATGCCCGTAACAAAGAAATCAAGTACTTTTCGTCGGGTATGAAGCAACGGGTTAAGCTCGGGCTGGCTTTTTTTTCCGACGCCCCGCTGGTAATTCTGGACGAGCCGACCGCCAACCTCGACCGGCAGGGGGCAAACTGGTACCTGGACGAAGTGCAGCAGCTTGGTCCGGAACAGATCCTGCTCATCGGATCCAACCAGCCGGAAGAATACACATTCTGCCGGAATGTGTTAAGCGTTATGGAATGGAAGTGACCCGTACGCCCCGGAATCCGGCACAGGACAACAATCAGGGCTTACGTATGATAAAGCACCTGTGATTTTCTGGCACATAGCTTGTATATTTACCCTACGAAAAACTTCTGACACACAATGAAACACATTCTTGTACTGGTAGTAGCCCTTGGCCTTACACTGACAGCAAAGGCGCAAAGCTACCACGGTAAAAAAATCACTGACGACTCCGCCGTTGCGGCTACTGAACTCGCTGCTAAAATGGGCGAGAAAAAAGAACTGACAACCAAAGTAGAAGGCACGGTCGATCAGGTCTGCAAAGTCAAAGGCTGCTGGATGACCGTAAAAACGGCTGACGGCAAAACCATGCGTGTGACCTTCAAAGACTACGGGTTCTTTGTTCCGAAAGACATTGCCGGCAAGCAGGTTGTCTTCGAAGGCGTAGCCCAGACTACCACTACGTCGGTTGCCGAACTGCGCCACTATGCCGAAGATGCCGGTAAGAGCAAAGCCGAAATCGAAAAAATCACCGAGCCGGAAAAAGCACTTACATTCGTTGCCGATGGCGTAATCGTCAAAAAATAAGCACCTTACTGCTCCATAAAGCCTGGCTATCCAACATAGTCAGGCTTTTTTTTTGCTCAGTCTGTAACAATCCGGGCAGGCATGTATCAAAAGGCCAACATTACGAAACACTAAAAAACACATTCGCCATGAAGACCTTATTATTCACCCTGCTCATTGCTGTCTATGCCACCTGTTGCGTGGCTCAGTCAAACGCCTTTACGGTATCAGTAACCGGCAAAGGACAGCCTGTTATCCTGATTCCCGGCTATTCGTGCGGTGGTGAGGTCTGGAAGGAAACGGTCGACCACCTGAAAGGCCGCTACGAATGCCATGTACTGACCCTCGCCGGCTACAATGGCGTGGCTCCTATTCAGGCACCGGTCCTGCAAACCGTGCGGGATGAACTTATCCGGTATGTGAAAACGCAGCAGTTACACAAACCCATCCTGCTCGGCCATAGCCTGGGCGCGTTCATGAGCTTGTGGGTCAGCAGTACCGAACCGGACCTGTTTTCGAAACTCATCTGCGTCGACGGTGTCCCGTTTATTTCGGCGATGACCAACCCGACGATTACGGCCGACTCGCTGCGTAGAAACCCGATGTATAATCCGGAGCTTATGGTTAGAAATTTTACGTCTACCCCCGATTCGCTGTTTGCCGTATCACAGAAACGGGCCATGCGCATGCAGGTAACCGATACCCTGAAAGCTGATCTGGTAACCAGCTGGGCTGTCCGCAGTGACCGCCGGACACTGGCGGAGACGATTATCGAAATGAGTCTGACGGATTTACGGCAGGATATTGCCCGCATCACCGCCCCTACCCTCGTACTGGGTGGCCAGTATTTCAACAGTGAACCGGCAACGATGCGGATTCTGAACGAACAATATGAAAAGCTGCCCAACAAACAGCTGGCCGTATCGAACACGAAACACTTCATCATGTACGAGAATCCGCAGTGGTTTTATGCTCAGATCGATCGGTTTCTGCAATCGGCTAACTAACCTGTCGATTCGATATGACTTTACCCAATTCATTTGACCTGCTCTACAAAACGTGGCACCCCAAAGTGCTTAAACTTTGCCTCGGGTATACCGGTGATTACGATCAGGCGCAGGACTTAGTACAGGAAACCTTTATTAAAGTCTGGCACCATCTCCCGACTTTCCGGGGTGATGCACAGGTTCAGACCTGGATTTACCGGATTGCTGTCAATACCTGCCTGCTGCATCTGCGCAGTACCCGCACTAAACCTACAGCAACGGCAGACCCGAAGGATATACACAACATTCCGGACGAACAGGCCGAACCCGACGAGCAGATTATGGTCCTGTATAAGTGCATCAGTCAGCTTGCCGAAACCGACCGGATTATCATTACCCTCGTACTCGAAGACACGCCTTACCCCGACATAGCGCAGGTTGTGGGCATTTCAGAAGGAAATCTGCGCGTAAAAATTCACCGCATCAAACAACAACTAACGTCAATCTACAAGCAATATGGACGAGTTTGAGCTATTTAAAGAACGCTGGCAGCAACAACCGGAACCCGTTAAAGGCCCTGACCTGGCCGGACTGAAAGCCAGCAACACCGACGCGCTGTCGAAACTGCGGCGAACGCAGCTCTGGTCGGCCATTGCCTTGCTGGCGACGGTAGTCGTGCTGACCTGGATTGGTTTTTTCAGCGGCATTACCTTTTCGTCGGCCACCACCTACACCGGTCTGGTGCTGGTACTGGTCGTTGTGCTGACCCAGAGTCTTATCAATTTTGCCATTTACCGGCGGCTGGGGCAGCTGGCGGTTACCTCTTCCGCCAGCGAGCATTTACAGCAGTGGGAGACGTATTACAGCTTCCGGAAAAAAATGGTAAGGATCAACAGCCCGCTTTATTTTATCGGCCTGAATGCAGCAATGGGACTCTATTTTATCGAAATCCTCGGCTATTTTTCACCGGCGTTCATTGCCTTATTTCTGGTTCTGTATCTGGGATGGATGGCGTTTGCGTACCTGTATCTGGGTCGACGTGCCCTGCGGAAAGAGTACGGCCGGATTGAGGCCATTCTGGAAAATCTCCGCCGGCTGCACGGGCAACTGAAGGAGGAATAAGAAAAAGGGGGGGCGACCACATGCACCTTCATAGAAAAGGGCGGCTACATGGGGAAAATGAATGGGCGACCACGTGGGGTCGCCCTTACTATTCGCCGGGGTGGTATGTTTTTTCGACGTGCTGCTGAATGTCTTCGGGATAGAACCACACATCGCGGAACCGGCCCTGGCTGTACAGACTGGCCTGATCAGTGAAATGCGGTGATTTGGGGTTGCTGTTGGAACCGCCCGTAACAACTGCCCTTGCCTTTACTTTCTTGCCGAATTCAACCACGGCCACAAAGCTGTTGCCGACATAGCCGTAGCGTTTTTTCGTATTTGGATACGACCGCGCCCCGAATGCCGCCAGCGAGCCCCAGGCCGACGGCGTAAACCCGACAGCCAGGCTCGGCTTCGTATCGTCGTAAGTCTCCTGAATCTGGCCCGTCAGCCGCTGAAACCGATTCATGTCGCCCCAGGCTACGTTCCACTTGCCGAAATCGCGCTCAAACTCGTCGACTACCTCCGCCAGCGTCTGAATCTTTTCCTTTGCCGAGGTATTGTTGATCACCAGATCGGTCATACCCAGATTATCGAGCCGCTGTCCGGCCGTTGCCCGAGGACGGGCCATCCGCTGCATTTTCTCACCCCAGACAATTGCCAGCGCGGTACCGACCGAATTTACGCCGTAGTTTTTGTCCCACACCCGCAACACCTCGATGGCTTTGCGGACATCAGAAGCCCGTTTGCCGGACAAGTCCGTTACATTTTCGTAGGCTTTCAGCAACGCAGGAATCAGTGCATCGAAACCGGCCAGGTGCGGATCGTTGGCGGCGGCAATGAGTGAGTCCAGCGTATACACCGGCTTCCCTGCCAGCACGCGGGCGGCATTGATGCCCCGATAGTTTTCGGCGTCGGGTGCCATATATGCCGGAAATTTATCTTTTTGCGGACTGCTGCTGCCAGACACCGTAAACGGCGTTGAATTGCAGTTCTGAATCCAGCCCGTCGCCGGATTTTTTACCTGTACAATATCCGAAACCGCATGCAGGCCTTTCCAGTCTGTTTCGGGATTGCTGCCATCAACCGGTTGTTCCCAGTCAAATTTCGGATCACGCTTCGGCATGAAATTACCGTGCCAGTAAGCGATATTGCCTTTCCGGTCGGCAAATACGGTATTGTTGGAGGCATTGCCGTTGAGCTTCATCACTTTCTGGTAGCTGGCGTAATCTTTAGCTTTTGTCCGCAGATACGACTGCATCAGCGCATTCAGCCCGTCGTTCATCATACTCAGTGCAATCCACTTGCCATCCTTTTCACCGACAACCGGCCCGTGATGGGTGCGGTAGATTGTGAACTCGCGCTGTTCAACGCCTTTGCCCAGCTTATACGGCAGCAGTACTTTCTCGACCGTTACCGGCCGCCATTCTTCCCCGTATTTATAGACCAGCTTCCCGTCTTTTTTCTCAATCGTTTCCAGAAACTCGTCCATCACATCGGCATAGCTGGAGGTATGCATCCAGCCACAGTTCTGGTTAAAGCCCTGATAGATGAAAAACTGCCCCCATGTTACGGCTCCGTATGCATTCAGGCCCTCTTTGCTGACCATCTGCAACTCGGAACGGAAATAAAACGATGTGTGTGGGTTAATCAGCAGCAGGGCATTTTTGGTCGCGCTTTTCGAGGGCGCAATCGCAAAGCCGTTTGACCCGACCGATTCCCGCTCGTAGTGGCTGTCGAAGTCATCAACCTGTGACGTTTTACGGTTTTCGTAAAAGGCCTTCAACCGCTCGGTCGATACAGCACTAATATTGCCGCCAATACTGCCTTCACTGAACATCAGCGGCATCCACGGCTTGAAGCGTGTCAGCAGCCGGGGTTTCACCTGCGGGTGAGTATGAAGGTAGTAGTTGGCTCCGTCGGCAAAGGCATTCAGGAGCTTTTTCATCCATGCCGGACTTTTCTGGTATTGCGCAATGGCCATGGTGCTGTCCATAAAAAGCCGGGCACGGAGGTCATGGTAGAGTGCCCCCTCACCGTCGACCTCTGCCATGCGGCCGATGGCATCGATGTAATTGGCTTCAACCCGCGCGAAATCGTCCTCACACTGGGTGTATAAAGCACCGAACACCACGTCAGCATCGGTTTTGCCGTAAATGTGCGGGATGCCCCACGTATCGCGCGTAATGGTAATTTGCCGGGCCTGTTGCTGCCAGCGGGCCACTTCATCGGCCGTAAACGACTGGGCCGTGGCTATCCCTGCCGACAGCAGCACACCTAAAAGGGAAAGGACTTTCATTTGTTCAGGCTTGTAGTCTGTTGAATGCGTTAAATATAGGCGTTTTCGTTTATCTTGCATCTCTTACCTAAACATGAAAAATCATCAATCATGAAACATCGTTACCTTTCGGCACTCCTGCTGGCAGGAACAGCTTTGTGTGCCGGCCAGGCCGTTGCCCAGCGCACCCTCATTCACTGCGGCAACCTGTTCGACGGCGTCCGGAATGATCTGCAACGCGACGTTACCGTTGTCGTGGAAGGCAATAAAATCACCGGCATTCAGAAGGGCTTCACGTCGGCAAGCGGCTCCGATAAAGTCATCGACCTGAAAAACAAAACCGTGTTGCCGGGCCTGATCGATATGCACGTGCACATCGAAAGCGAAACCCGCCGCGGAGGCTCCTATGACCGCTTTACACAGAACGTACCCGACGTGGCGTTTCAGGCCGCCAAATATGCGAAAGTAACGCTGCTGGCCGGTTTCACGACGGTGCGCGATCTGGGGGGCTCAGGCGTTAATATTTCGCTCCGGAATGCGATCAACCGTGGGCTGGCAGAAGGCCCGCGCATCATGACCAGCGGCAAGTCCATTGCCACCACCGGTGGCCACGCCGACCCGACCAACGGCTTCCGCCGCGATCTGGCCGGTGACCCGGGACCGGTCGACGGGGTCATCAACGGCCCTGACGAAGCCCGTAAAGCCGTTCGTCAGCGCTATAAGGAGGGTGCCGATGTGATTAAAATTACGGCAACCGGCGGCGTACTGAGCAATGCCAAGGACGGTCAGGGCCCGCAGTTTACCGACGAAGAAGCAAAAGCGATTGTTGAAACCGCCAAAGATTACGGCATGAGCGTGGCTGCCCACGCCCACGGTGCCGAAGGCATGAAGCGGGCCATCCGCGCCGGTGTCACTACGATCGAACACGGTACGCTGATGGACGACGAGGCCATTGAGTTATTCAAAAAACACGGAACGTACTACGTGCCGACCATCATTGCCGGCCGGACCGCCGCCGACTCAGCCCGCATCATGGGCTACTACCCGGCTCTGGTAACGCCAAAAGCCCTCGCCATTGGGCCGAAAATTCAGGCAACATTTACGAAGGCTTACAAGGCAGGCGTTAAAATCGCCTTTGGTACCGATGCCGGGGTTTATCCGCACGGCTACAACGCCAAGGAGTTTGAATACATGGTCGAAGGCGGTATGCCACCGGTTGAGTGTATCAAGGCGGCAACCGTTGTTAACGCTGAAGTACTGGGTATGAAAGACCAGATCGGAGCCATCGAAACCGGCAAACTTGCCGACATTATCGCCGTTGACGGCAACCCGTTGCAAGACATCAAAACCCTGCAACAGGTGAAATTTGTCATGAAAGACGGTAAGGTTTACAAACAGTAGAGACGCATACATGCGTCTCATGTATTGCCCGTTTATTGTCCGGAGCGAGATCTGACCGATCTCGCTTTTTTAATGCCTGAACTACCAGTCAGATACGGCTTCCTTGCTCGGTTTAAGGACAAAACCCGGATAAATTATAAGCTAATCTGTATATTGCTTACCAAATTCATTGCAAACTAGTAAAGCTTATGATCCAGAACGTATTAGTCGTCGGACTGGGTAAGGTGGGATCGCTGGTCGGTGTTTTGCTCGGCCGCAAGTTTTCGGTAACCGGTTTCGACAAACACCAGCCGGCCTACGAGAATCTCCCTTTTCCGACACTGCAGGGCGACATTTCCGATACAACCGCATTCGAAAACGTCCTTCAGGGATTCGATGCAGTGGTTTCCTGTCTGCCCTATTCCCTGAACCTGCCGATTGCGCAAACCGCCCATAAACTTGGTGTCCACTATTTTGACCTCACCGAAGACGTTCCGACCACCAATGCCATCCGCGAGATGGCCAAAACCGGCACATCGGTCATGGCGCCGCAATGCGGCCTGGCGCCCGGCTATATCGGTATCGTCGGGGCTGACTTAGCGAACCGCTTCGACCGCCTGCGCGACATCGAACTGCGCGTCGGTGCACTGCCGCAGAACCCGAACGGCCTCCTGGGCTATTCGTTTACGTGGTCGCCGGCGGGGGTTATCAACGAGTACCTGAACGACTGCGAGGTGATCCAGAACGGTGTCCGCAAGTGGGTGACGGCTCTCGACGGGCTGGAAGTCATCAATATGCATGGCATGGAGTTCGAAGCGTTTTCGACCTCAGGCGGCCTCGGAACCATGTGCGAAACGTATGAGGGGCAGCTCGACACGCTCAACTACAAGACCATCCGCTATCCCGGCCACGCGAAGCTGATGCGCTTTCTGCTGTATGAACTGATCCTGAAAAACAAGCGGGAACTGGCCGAGCAAATCCTGACCGAAGCAAAGCCGCCGGTTCAGGATGATGTCGTCTACGTGTATGCCGTTGTCGAAGGCTGGAAAAACGGGCAGCTGAAACGTGAAGAATTTGCCCATGCCTACCACCCGATCTCACTCGAAGGGCGGCGTTGGCGGGCTATTTCCTGGACAACAGCCGCATCGGTAGCGGCCGTGGTGGAACTGGTATCCGATGGCCGGTTACCGCAACAAGGCTTCCTGAAACAGGAGGATATTCCGCTTGACGCTTTCCTCCAAACCCTGAACGGCTCCATCTACGAAGCTGCCCACACAACGCAGGTAATGACCCTTTAGATTCAGACAGGATTATGGGGTTAACAGGATTTATCAGTGAAAACAATCCTGTTAATCCCGTAATCCTGTCTGACAAAAACGCCGATCCTGCGCAATTCACCCCGTATTCTGTCTCTTTTTAACCACACCCGTTCCCTTGCCGCGCCCCGCTTCTTCTGCTCGTACATCAGTAAAACAGTACAGCTTTCGGCTTTGGAGGTAAAGATTGCCTTTTGTTTTTCATGCAAAATACCGCGCCCACCGGCACTTATCGCTGGCGAATTGTTGCCGTTTTATTCCTGGCTACTACGATCAATTACATTGATCGGCAGGTGCTGTCGTTCACGATGACCGACGAGCTGTTCCGGCGCGAAATGCTTGGCCTCGGCCCCGACGAACTGCTGACCCCCGAGGCCATTGACCGGTTCCGGATTCAGTACGGCGATGTAGTGGCGGCGTTCCAGTTTACCTATGCCCTGGGCCTGCTGACCATTGGCTACCTGATCGACCGGATCGGCACCAAGCGCGGTTTTTCGCTGGGAATTCTGGTCTGGAGCATTGCGGGCGTTATGACAACCTTTGTGCAGTCTATTTCCGGACTGGCCCTGGCCCGAACCGTGCTGGGCATCGGTGAGGCAGCCAACTTTCCGTCGGCCATCAAAACGGTATCCATCTGGTTTCCGAAGCACGAACGTTCCTTTGCCAACGGCCTGTTCAACGCCGGTACCAACGTTGGTATTATCCTGACGGCGCTGCTGGTGCCTTACCTGATTCTGCACTTTGGCTGGCGCAGCTCGTTTTTTGTCACCGGTATGCTGGGCTTTTTTCTGCTCATCCTGTGGTGGCGGACGTATACCCGCCCGGAATACAGCAATGCCGTCTCCCCTTCTGAGCTGGCCTACATCCGGCAACGGGACGACAGCCCGCAGGCCCCCGAGAAAATTTCATGGCTTAACCTGCTGAGTTATAAACAAACCTGGGCACTGGTAATCGGTAAGTTTCTGGCCGACCCGATCTGGTATTTCTACATGATCTGGCTACCCGATTTTTTTAATTCGAACGATGCACTCGACCAGAAACTTGACCTGAGCAGCTTCGGCCTGCCATTCCTGATCATCTACGTGGTGTCTGATGCGGGCAGTATCTTTTTCGGCTGGCTCAGCACCCAGTTTATGCACCGGGGCTGGTCGGCGAACCGTGCCCGCAAAACGACCATGCTTTTTTGTGCGCTTTGTGTGCTGCCGATTTTCACCGTCGCCCAGACCAATAGCCTTACGATGGCCATTGCCCTGATTTCGCTGGCAACCGCGGCTCATCAGGGCTGGTCGGCCAATATGTATACGTTTGCTTCGGATTTGTTCCCGAAAAATGTCGTCGGTTCCGTGATGGGCATTGGTGGCATGTCGGGAGCGGTGGGCGGCATTTTGCTGGCCCAGCAATCGGGGCGAATAATTACAGCTTTTGGCTATTTGCCCATGTTTATTATCGCAAGTTGTGCTTATTTAGTAGCGTTGATTATTATACACTTTTTATTGCCGAAGCTGGAGCCGGTAAGTGCAGAAGAGTTAGCAGGTATAGCTGTCTAATTTTATGCCCTCAATTCGAATGTTGACTATGACCAAACTTAATCGTACAACCCACCCTGTTTCCTCAAATCCGGAACGTGTATTACAATTCGGCACGGGCGTGCTCCTGCGCGGACTTGTTGACTATCAAATTGATAAGGCCAACAAGCAGGGTCTTTTCAATGGTTCGGTTGTTATTGTTAAATCAACCGGCGGTACAACCGATGAGTTTGCCCGGCAGGATAATCTGTATTCGGTAGCAGTGCGTGGTGTACGGCAGGGACAAAGCATCAGTGAGAATACGCTGGTAACGTCGGTAAGCCGTGTGCTGTCGGCGCAGACCGAATGGCGCGACATCCTGAATCTGGCCAAAAGCCCGAGTCTGCGCGTCATCGTGTCGAATACCACTGAAGTTGGCTTACAATATGTAGAGGAGAGTATTTTCCAGAATCCTCCTCAATCATTTGCCGGTAAGCTGACAGCGTTCCTGTATGAGCGGTTTAAGGATGTCGGCGGCTCACGCAACCGCGGGCTGGTCGTTATCCCGACCGAGCTGGTGGTCGATAACGGATTGAAACTGCGGGATCTGGTCGAGCGGTTAGCGGCTCACAACGAATTGGGCAAGCTCTTTACCAAGTGGCTTAAATTCCACGTCCGGTTCTGCAACTCGCTGGTCGACCGCATTGTACCCGGCAAACCGGAAGCAGGCATTAAAAAGCAGATTGAAGAAGAACTTGGCTACGAAGATGATCTGCTGACCATGACGGAACCCTATCACCTCTGGGCCATCGAAGGCGACGACCGTGTGAAAGAAATCCTGTCATTTGCCGGTGCCAACCCGAATACCATTGTTATCGACGAAGACATTACGTTCTACCGTGAGCGCAAACTCCGCGTGCTGAACGGCAGCCATACCATCAGCGTACCACTGGCTTACCGCCTCGGCCACGAAGTTGTCCTCGACATGATGGATGATCCGTTGACAAGCCGGTTTATCGAAGAGGTGATGCAGCAGGAAATCGTACCGACGGTCCCGGCCGACGATGTAGCGCTGGTGAAAGAGTTTGCCGACGAAGTGCTGGACCGCTTCCGTAACCCGAGTATTGAACACCTGTTGCTGAATATTACCGTGCAGGAGTCGGCCAAAATGCAGGCGCGGAACGTAACTACGTTACAACGTTACTATGAACTTTTCAACAAAGTACCTGACCGCTTCGCCCTTGGTTTCGCTGCTTATCTGCGTTTTATGAAGGTAACGCACGAAGACAAAGGCACTTTCTACGGCGAAGTTGATGTAGCGGCCGGGCTGCTGAATTATCCGGTTAAAGATGACCGTGCGGCCTACTACTACGGCATCTGGCCAACTGTTCAGACGGGCGATGAAGCGTCTGTACGGGCATTTGTTGAAAAGGTTTGTTCGGATAAAGAGTTCTGGAAAGCAGACTTGTCGGCGCTGCCTGGCTGGGTTGATGCCGTATCGGGCTATCTGTTCAGTATGCTGAACAAAGGCGTCCGGGCTACGGTAAACGAGGTACTGGCGTAATACAGGTGCATAAAAAGGGCGGCTACCTGATGTCAGGTGGCCGCCCTTTTTATATCAGTACCCTACTGTTACTCTTCCAGGTAATTCAGGTCCTTGCCGTGCGTTTCCGGAATGGTCAGAATGGAATAAAAGCCTACGACAAAGGCGATCAGGCCAACCAGCGCACCGGCATTAATAATATCCATCGACGGTTTGAACGCCTGATAGGTCAGCGTCATCGGAATCACCAGCCCGCGCACCATGTTCGGAACGGTTGTTGCCGCCGTAGCCCGCAGGTTAGTACCGAACTGCTCGGCGCCGATGGTCACGAACATCGCCCAGTAGCCGATGCCGAAGCCCAGCACTAAGGCTGTTCCGTAAAGCGTAGCCGCACTTTTCAGCCCGCCATAGAGATAGAACAAACTAACGACCAGCGTCAGCCCCATCAGCAGTGAGACGGCCTTCTTACGCGAGTGCAGCGCATGGCTGATTACCCCGCTCGACAAATCGCCAAAGGCCAGCCCGACGTACGTCCACATGATCGTCAGACCAGGTTTTATCGGCTCGCTGATACCGAATGCTTTGCCGAATTCATTACTGAACGTGGCCAGAATCCCGATTACAAACCAGGTCGGCAAACCGATACCGATGCATTTCAGGTAGCGTGACAGCCGGTCAGTGCTTGTAAAAAATGCCAGGAAATTCCCCCGCTCAACGTGCTGTTGCTCGGTCACATTTTTGAACATCCCCGACTCGATAACGCCTACCCGTAGCAGTAACAGGCCAATACCCATCAGACCGCCCACGAAAAACGCCATTTTCCAGTCGAACAGCTCAACGGTAAAGTAGGCTACGACCGCGCCGAACAGCCCCACACCGGCCACCAGCGAGGTACCAATAGCCCGAAGCTCTTTCGGCAATACTTCGGAAACCAGCGTAATACCAGCGCCCAGCTCTCCGGCCAGACCGATCCCGGCAACAAACCGCATGTAGGCATAGTAATCGGTCGGGTCCATGAACGTCACGTCGGCGATAAACCCGCAGGCGATGTTGGCCAGCGAGTAGGTGATGATACTGCCGAAAAGCACCGACAACCGGCCTTTTTTATCGCCCAGTACCCCCCAGATGATACCGCCGATGAGCAGTCCACCCATCTGCCAGTTCAGAATCCGGGTGCCTACTTCCGAAATCTGATCGCCGCTAAGCCCTAAGTCCTGTAGACTCGGCACACGAACAATACCAAAAAGTAATAAATCGTAAATATCAACGAAGTAGCCCAGCGCCGCCACGATCACCGGCAGGCTGATTAAGTGCTGGGCAGTCGTTTTGGTTTTAGGGGTAAGGGTAGGAACAGCCATTCGGGGTCGAATTGAGTTTTGCTTAGATTGAGTAAACTACTACAAAATGACGGAAATCCGGCCGAATGACCAAATAAAACAGCCGTAATTTCTCGTTTAACCTAAACGCGCTAAAAACTCCTGCTTGCGGCGGCGGGCCACTTCAACCTCGCTGCCGTCCGAAAGAATGACACTGCCGCCTTCGCCGCGGATATACTCTGTGAGGTGTTGCAGGTTGATCACCGCCGCATGATGAATCCGGAAAAAGCCCTGGGTTTCGAGCAGCAGCTCATATTCCTTCAGCGTGCGGGTAGCCACCAGCTGCCGCTTCCCGGTAAGGTGAAAGATCGTGTAGTTTTTATGCGCTTCCAGATAAACGACATCAGCCAGCGGCACAAACATCATTCCCCGCGCCGACGGCACAGCGATTTTCTGCAATACGGCAACAGACTGGTTCTGCTTTTGTTCAGCCACCTGCTGACGCTGTTCGCGTTTCTTATGGCGAAAGCGTTCCAGCGCGCCGGCCAGCTCGTCTTCATCGACCGGTTTCAGCAAAAAATCAAACGCATAGGCCCGTAAGGCCGGAATGGCATAGTGCTGGTAGGCCGTCGTGAACATAATTTCGGCGCCGCACGAACGAACCCGTTCCTGAAAGGTAAAGCCATCCATACCCGGCATCTCAATATCCAGAAAAATCAGGTCCGGCTGCAGGCGTTCGGCAGCGCTCAGTGCCTCCTGTGCCACGCAATAACTGCCCAGAATATCAATATCGGGCGCAACAAAGCCCAGTTTAGCAACGAGTGCATCAAGACTTGGCCGCTCGTCATCGACCAAAATAGCGGTAAAAACTGCCACAAATCCTGCCGGTTAGTGAGTACCCCGAAATATAGCTATACTTACGGGAAGTTAATGTCCCCGCGATTTCATTCCTCTGTATCATGCGTGTTTTTCTGCTCGCCTGCCTGCTGTTTTATGGGTTATCTGCCCGGGCCGACGTCCGGTTTCAGCACCTTACCGTTGATAATGGCCTGCCCAGCAATACCACTGAACTCGTTTTCCGCGACTCACGGGGCTTTGTCTGGATTGGTACCAACGCCGGTCTGGTCCGGTTCGACGGCAGCCGCACCCGTACGTACCTGAGCGAATTGGCGGGTAAGTCCATTAATGCAATTCATGAAGACCAGTCGGGGAATTTATGGGTGGGTACAGGGGGTGGCCTGTTCCAGTACACCTACACCCGTGACCGGTTTACGCTTATTCAACTACCGCCGGCCCTTACCGGCCTGGCCGCCGGCTGGATTGCGCCGTTTTACATCGACAATCAGCAACAGCTCTGGTTTTTCTATCCGGCCAAATGGAGCGTTTTTACCATCAACATCCAGACCTTACGGGTCTTATTCCGTAGTCCCGGCACTGAACTGACCGACCGCGTTATCCCCTATCCACAGCAACCGTTCCGGCCCCTGCAAGCCCTGTATAGCCGGTCCGATCAGGGCGGAATTGTCAAACGTCTGGTGAAGAACGGGCGCGTACTGCCGCCGGAACTGTTCTTTAATGCCGGGTCGGCTACCCTGCCGGAACCGGTATTTCCGGTATCCTACTGGCTCGTTCCTGAAAACGACAGCATTGTCTGGGCAGGCGGCGATGCAGGACTTATCCGGCTGAACACCGCCACCGCTCAATTCCGACGTTATCAGCCGGATAAGCTCCGGCAACCGTTGGGTACCATTAACCACCTGACCGCATTCGGTAAAGCGCAGCTGGCAGTCAGTTCCGCAACCGGCGGGCTAGTGCTTTTTAATACCGCATCCAGTCGCTTTTACGCCTCCTATACCGTACAGCGTGCCAACCTGCAAAGCATTGCCGGTGATAACGTAAACCGGACATTTGTTGACTCAACAGGCCTTATTATCTGCTCACTGAATAACGGGCGCGGCGTAAGTTACGGTTCGCTGCAACCGACCCCCTTCCGGCAGGTATATGGGCCGCAACAGGCAGGCAGCCTGCACCTGCCCGACGAAACCGTTAGTGCTCTTTGTCAGGCAGGGCCCGAAGCGCTGCTGCTGGGAACACCCTACGGATTGGTAAAGTCAGCCACAACTGCCGCATCGACAACCTTGCTGAACCGTCTTACAGGCATCACCTGCCTGCAACCGGTCACCGGCAAACCGTTAACGCTCGCCGGTACCAGCCACGGCTTATTTCTGGTCAATACCCTGACGGGACAGCCCAAGCCACTACCCTTTCCCGGCAACTTCCCGGCCGACCAGGTATTTGCCATCGTTCCGGCCGGTACGGATACCTGGTGGATTAATACGTATTACGGTGCCTTTACGCTGACCCTGCATCCGGATGCTCCGCTCACCTGGCAACCGGTTGACTTTGCCGATATACCCGGCGCCGCGGTTGTAAACACAGCCGCCTATGCCGACCCTGATGGCCGGACGATAGTTGTCCTGAGTGAATACGGGAATCTGATCTATACCTTCCGGCGCACAGCCCGGGGCAACTGGAAACGGACCGCAAAGCAACGGACGGACCTTCTCGGGCAGCAGATTACGGCCGCTCCCGGCCAGACCGATTCGCTTAATATGGCCTGCGGGCAGGGGATTTTCCGGTTCCACAAAAGCACATTACAGGGAAAACTTTACCGCACCCCCCACCCGCTGAACGGCCTGCTGCCTGATCAGGGACATACCTGGTATTTATCAACAAACGGACTTTATCAAGGCAACAGACAAGGGCAGTTATCGCGGCATTTTACCGGGGCAGATGGTATCCGGCCCGGCAACTACATTCCCGCAGCAGCCATGCAGGCGGCCGGTAAGCAGTGGTAT
>NZ_CAMFHL010000015.1 GCF_945952095.1 uncultured Arsenicibacter sp.
GAGATTGCCTCTTGTCTCGTGGGCTCGGAGATGTGTATAAGAGACAGGGCTGGCATCCCGTTCCGGTCGCTTCAAGGCTTCCACCTGATAGCCTTCCCGCAAAAACCGCCGGGCAATATGACTGCCGATAAAGCCGGTCGCGCCGGTAATAAAAACGGTTTTAGCAAATGACGTCATGTAGCTGTTGCTCTTCCATGCTGCGAAATTCGGCATTTCCCCTAAAAAAACCACTGCCGGCAACGGATTGGTTGCCGGCAGTGGTTTGTAATTTTTTCAGACAGGATGCAGACCTGTTGCTTTTTCTTTCCGGCACGATTAATCCCGTACCCTTGCCCGCACGATCAGCGAACGTATGTACCGAAAATATAATCCCAGACCGGCGATGACACGCCGTAGTTACTGTCGTGGTTTTTGTAGTGGTGTACACTGTGGTTAATCCACAGCCACTTGAAGAAATTCTTCGGCGGGGCGTAGGCATGTACAATGAAGTGTACGGCCAGATAGCCTGAATAACCGACCAGGAAACCAGGGAAAAACGCATAGGCTGCTTCACCCATCAGCAGGAAAAATACGCCGAAGAAAAACGCAGCTACGAAGATAGCCAGTGCCGGCGGCATCGCCAGACGGGTTTTGTCTTTCGGGAATTCATGGTGAATGCCGTGAAATGTGTACTGAATTTTGGCCCGGCGCTCTGTTTTCGGCTCCAGGTGATAGAGATACCGGTGCAGTACATATTCAAACAGCGTGAAGGAAACAAAGCCCGTAACAAACAGCCCGCCAATCAGGCCGCTGCTCATGTCTGTGTACGTAAACGCATACCAGCCCAGAAAAGCTGACAGGGCAAGCCACATTGAAATAGGCACTGAAATATGCGTACGTGAAAGTGCTTCCAGAACAGGATTGTCGAATAGCTGGCGGGTACCGCTATTTTTAGGCCGCGCATGTGCCGCCCGGAATCCGGGGCGATCCATGGTGGCTCTCTCAGTAGTTTGTTCCATAGTAGTTTTTATAAAGTTGAATGATCGCAAATCTAAAACCGTTCTTGGTTTGATGTTATGACAACTGTCAGACTTGCTTACAGGTTTCATAACCTTATTAAAATTATTAGATGACCATCCGAGGTAAACTCTCTGTTACATGACAGCTGAGATCCGGAATACCCCTACGCTACTTTACAACTACCTGATCATCAACCTTCGCCTTTATTGCGTCAAAGTTCCCTTTAGGCAATTTGGGCCGTATAATCAACCGTAGTGAATTATCGTAAGTCACATAGTTCCACATCCAGTTAATTAATATTAGCAAACGGTTCTTTACGCCGACAATGGCCATGAGGTGAACAAAGAGCCAGACAAACCACGCCATGACGCCGCTGAAGCGCAGAAACGGCAGATCAGCCACGGCCAGGCCACGGCCGATGGTGGCCATAGTCCCGAGATCTTTATAGACAAAATCCCGCATGGCTTCCCCCTGCTGGCGGCGGATAAGGTTTTTGGCCAGGTGGTTGCCCTGCTGAATGGCCGGCTGCGCAATCTGCGGGTGGCCGTTCGGCCATTTTTCTTCGGTCATCAGCGCTACGTCGCCTACGGCATACACATCCGTAACGCCCTGTACCTGATTATAGCGGTTCACCGTCAGCCGGTTGCCGCGCCCCAGCGATTCGGCCGGTAAGCCGGCCAGCGGATTGGCCCGTACACCGGCTGCCCAGATCAGGTTGTTGGTCCGCAGGGTATTGCCATCGGCCATAAAGACCGTACGGCCGTCAAAGTCTTTTACACGGGTATTCAGGCTGACATGAACGCCCAGCTCTTCAAGATATTCCTGTGATTTCCGGTGTGCATTTTCCGACATCGGCCCCAGCAGTTCCCCGCCCGACTCAATCAGGTAAATCTGCATCATGTCGAAATTCAGTTCGGGATAATCGCGCGGTAACACCGTGCGCTTCATCTCGGCCAGCGTACCACACAGCTCAACGCCGGTTGGCCCGCCGCCAACAACGACCACGTTCATCAGTCCCTGCTTTTCATCTTCGTTACCGACACTCAGCGCATCTTCGAAGTTTTGCAGAATCCGGTTACGCAGCGCAATGGCTTCGGCAACCGACTTCATCGGCAACGCCCGCTCAATGATGTTCTGCATCCCGAAAAAGTTGGTATCCGCGCCCGTGGCAATCACCAGGTCGTCGTATTCAACAGGGCCGAGTTCAGTATCAACGACTTTATCGGCCGGCCGTACGCCCGTTACGGTTGTAATCCGGATATGCACGTTTTTGCAGCCGCCAAACACCGCCCGCAACGGAAACAGGATGGAATTAGCTTCCAGGCCCGACGTAGCCACCTGATAATACAGCGGCTGGAATTCGTGGTAATTCTGCTTGTTGAGCAAAATCACCTGAAAGGCGGAGCGGCGCGATAACCGGCGGGCGAGCTTCAGGCCCCCAAATCCGGCACCAACAATGACAATGCGCTTCCGGCCGTCACGGGGAGGTATGTTTGGATTCATAACTTGTGTTTCGTTGATCGGACAAGCCACAGCGGCCGTTTCAGCAACCGCTGCCTATACCGGATAAACCCGCAGCGACTGTGCTTGTTCAATTACCCGTTCGTAATGGTTCTCGTATAAAGGCAGGATTTTAGACAATTCAAACTCTTTGGCACGGGCCAGTGCATTGGCCTTGAAGGTCGGCAGGTTGTCGTCGTTGAGGACATACAGGGCGTTTTTCACCATATCATCCACGTCGCCGACATTACTCATGAACCCGGTCACACCCTGGAGATTCAGCTCAGGCAGCCCACCGGCGTTCGACGTAATCAGCGGCACTTCACAGGCAAGGGCTTCGAGTGCGGCCAGCCCGAAACTTTCATTTTCAGACGGCATCAGGAAGAGGTCGGCTACCGACAGAATTTCCTCCACCGCATCAAGCTTACCCAGAAAACGGACATCATCATGGATCCCCAGTTCACGGCAAAGCTGCTGAATCCGGTTCCGCTCAGGGCCGTCACCAACAAGCAGTAATTTGGCCGGCATCTGCTGGCGGACATGATAAAACGTCATCACCGCATCGTCGATCCGTTTTACCCGACGGAAGTTTGAGGTGTGTACGATCAGTTTTTCCCCGTTCGGACAAATGGCCGTTTTGAAATGGTCTTTCTGCTGCCGCTGAAAACGGGTCAGATCAATGAAGTTCGGTATTACCTCAATTTCACGGTTGATCTTGAAGTGCCGGTAGGTGTCTTTCCGGAGATCTTCCGATACCGACGTAACGCCGTCCGATTCGTTGATACTGAACGTGACAACCGGCTCGTAGGAGGCATCCTTGCCCACCAACGTAATATCCGTACCATGAAGGGTCGTAACCACGGGCACACATTTACCCCATGACCGCAAAATCATTTTTGCCATGTAGGCAGCCGATGCATGAGGGATGGCATAATGGACATGGAGCAGATCCACGTTTTCATTCATAACCACATTCACCATCTCGCTGGCCAGCGCCGATTCATAGGGCGGGTACTGAAAAAGCGGGTACGACGGGATATTGACTTCGTGGTAGAATACGTTCTCGTTAAAAAAATCGAGCCGTGGAGGCTGCTGATAGGTAATAAAATGGACCTGATGGCCATTTTTGGCCAGTGCTTTGCCTAATTCTGTAGCTACCACACCACTACCACCAAAGGTAGGATAGCAAACAATGCCGATTTTCATGATTGAGCAACATCATTTTTCCGTAAAAAATCCCATATATGACCGTAAACAATTTGTTAATGGTATGGAACGATTTATCTTAATAACCTTAATGTGTTATTTTTGATTGATTAAGTAGCATTATCAGTATCCTGGCATGACCCGCAAACTCCCTCTTTCGGCATATTTTTCTGGTTTATTGCGGCTGGTACGGGTGCAAAATCTGCTGATCGTGGTCTTAACGCAGTACCTTGCCCGCATTTGTCTGGTTGGTTCAATGACTAACCGGCCGGACCTGAGTCCGGGGTCGGCCCTGCTCGATCCACAGATGCTTTTGCTCACATTATCAACCGTTTGTATTGCGGCGGCGGGGTATATCATTAACGATTACTTTGACATTAAAATCGATATCGTCAATAAGCCCGAACGGGTGATTATCGGCCGGTACCTGAAGCGCCGCGTGGCCATGGGCGCCCACCAGACGCTCAATATCATCGGGTGCCTGATCGGCCTGTATCTGAGCCGGTGGGTATTTGTGGTCGATGTGCTCTCGGTGACGTTATTGTGGTTTTATTCGGCCCATTTCAAACGGCAGCCCTTCATCGGAAACGTCATTGTGTCGTTTTTAACGGCCCTATCGCTCATTATTCTGGCCGTGTATTACCGGCGTAATGTGGATTTACTGATGATTTACGCCCTGTTTTCGTTTGTGATTTCACTGGTCCGGGAAATTATCAAGGACATGGAAGATATCCGCGGCGACGCGCGCTTTGGCTGCCGGACCCTGCCCATCGTCTGGGGACTGCGCCGGACCAAATATTTCCTGTACGGCCTTATCGCCACCTTTATCCTGATCCTGTTTCTGATGGCGCGTTCGCTGGGCAATCTGCACCTGAGCCTTATTTTCACGGCGCTGCTTCTGCCGGTGGGGTATCTGGTTTACCGCTTACTGCTGGCCGACAAAAAGCGGGATTTCCGCCACCTCAGCGATCTGTGTAAAATCATCATGCTCCTTGGGGTTGTCAGTATGATCTGGGCTTAACGGCCCGGTAACCATCCGCCTTGTTACCGTTTCCTAAGAAGCTGTAGAGCTGCGTTGTAACTTCGGTTATCTTGAACCGGTTAACATTTCCATAGCTCTATGAAACGCTCCTTTCTTTTCACGTTTTTATTGATCGCCGTTGCGTCTGCCGCCACGTATGCACAGACATGTATGGGCATCACCCTCAAGGCCGGTATGGGCTGCGAAATGGTTACCTACAATGCCAAAGACAAAATGACCGGCAAAATGACGTATAACGTCACCGATGTGCGCCGCGACGGTGGCAATACGGTTGTAAAAGTCGATTTTGAATCAACCGATGAAAAAAGCAAATCCGTACAGAAATCGACTCTGACCTACACCTGTTCAGGCAATGAACTCGTTGCCGATTTATCAGGCTTTATGCAGAACGGCCAGAATCAGGCCTTTAAAGACGGGGAAGTACGGCTGAAAACCAACCGGCTGGTGTATCCGGCCCTCTCGGCAGGGCAGACGCTGCCGGATGGGAAACTGGAAGCCGACATGTATAACAACGGCTCCCTGATGGTTGAAATGAGCATCGATATGACCAACCGGAGCGTGGGAAGTAAGGAAAATCTGATCGTACCGGCGGGGGCGTTTGAAGTCTTCAAAATCAGTTCAGACATGACCGTGAAGTCGAAAGTGATGGGCATGAGCATTCCGGCCAATCTGAAGGTCGTGACCTACCGCGCCAATAATACCCTGTTCGACATCCGCTCTGAAACCTACAGCAAGAATGGGAAGCTGTATGCCTATACCGTACTAAGTAAGGTATTTTAAAAAAGGGTGTAACGAGACCTGACGGTCTCGTTACACCCTCCACTCTTCTGCTTGCTTATTTAACTGTCAGCGTGAATTTCAGATTCACATCGTCGCTGCCCGGCGTGGCAGTGCCATTCTTAACAGGCTGCCCATTGACCGGTGGCTGATGACGCAGCTGTACATTGAGGGTTCCGGTTCCGGCCGCACCTGCCTTCGCCGTTGAGGTCAGCCCGACCGGATAGTTCCGGCTGTCTTTATCGGTAATGGTAACCGTCAGCAAGGAAGCCGGTGACGGGGTGTATACCACCAGGTGTTCATCTTTCTTCTGGTTAATTTCAGCGGTGATATCGTCGGCCGGAGATTTGCTTTCGTCCTGAAACGAAATAGCCAGATCGTAGGTTTTACCGGCCGTCAGCGTAATGGCGTCGAACTTCGTCGGAGCCTGCCCGCCATCGCCGTCAATATCCCGGTAAGTAAAGGTCTGGGCGTTGGTCGTACCCTGTTCCGTGAACTTCAGGCTCACGGTTGTAATCAGTTCATTTTCATCGGCCGGCTCCGGATTATTGGCCCTGTCGCAGCCGGTCAGCAAAAAAAAAGTCGCGCAAAACAGGGATGCTCCTGCTACATAACGGCGAAAAGAATTAGCACCAGATTTTCTCATAACTTCTTCGTATTCAGATTGTAAACCAGTAGTTCAGCCACTCGGGACTGTAATATCCTGACAAATAACGGAAAGATTTTCCTATTTTTGCAACGCCGTTGCATATTATTTGCAACTTTGCTGCAAATATTTGAGTTAATAGTACCAACGGACGAAAGAATTGACGTAAATTTGCGGTGATGAAAACGGAAGCGGAATCAAATAAAGCGGATTACATTGGGATTACAGGCTCGGTATTGTGCCTGATTCATTGCCTGATTACCCCTGTGTTGCTGATGACAACCAACTTCTTAAAAGATGACCTGGTACGAACGAGCTTTTTAAGTCTCGACTATGTCTTCATCGGCGTCAACATCATTGCGGTGTATTTTGCTACCCGCCACGCCCCCAACACCGTCCGGACAAGCCTCTGGGGTTTTCTGGGCCTTTTCACCGTTGCCATTCTGCTGGAAGACGTTAACCCGATCTTTGAGTACGTGGGCTATGCCGCTTCGTTAGGTCTCGTTGGCTCTCACCTGTTCAACATCCGCCACTGCCGTCTGGAACACGCGCACTGAGCGAACTGATATACATAAAACGCCCCCTGCCGGTTGGTTCCGGCAGGGGGCGTTTCGTTGGTGGGGCAGCGATACCTTACTCCGGCCATTTGCCGTCCTTCATCGCTGTCAGGGTAACTTTTGACGGATCAAGAACTACATGTTTAATCCGCTCCCGTTTCCAGGTATAGGTAATATGCACCAGTCCGTCTTTGGTCTGGATAACGGCCGGATAGGAGAATTCGGCTTTCGGTTCGTTTTCGAGTACATTGGCAGCTTCCCAGATCTTGCCGTCTTTTGAGAACGCTACGTTCAGTACCGACCGGCGACCCCATTTTTCGGCCCCGTCGGAGATATGGTTATAGAGCAGCACATGCCGTCCGTCTTTCAGCGTTACGGCATCAATCCCCGAATTCGGATTCGGTAACGGCGTATTTTCGAGCGCCGACCAGGTTGTACCGCCATCGGTTGACCATGTGCTCAGAATATAGCCGCCCGTCCCCCGGCAAACCATCTGTAACTTTCCGCCGGGATGGATCAGGATGCTTGGCTGAATGGCTCCGGGCTTACCGCTGTTGAGCGGCGGGGTTGCCTGCCACGTCTGTCCTTTGTCGGTTGAGCTTTCGACGTGCAGCCGCCAGCCATCGTGTTCGGTACTGGTCGGGCTCAGGAGCTTACCGGATGCCAGCAACTCCGGTTTGTTTTTGATCGGGCCAAGAATCCCGTCGGGCAGCCGCTTCGGGGCCGACCAGGTCTTTCCGCCGTCGGCCGACCGGATTTCCATCCCCCACCAGGTCGACGGACTAGGGCCGACCTTGTAGTAAAGCACCAGCGGTCCTTTCGGAAACTGAAACAGCACGGGGTTCCAGCACGGATACCGCTTGCCGTCGGTCTGCACCCCGTTGGCCACTTCGACCGGTGGGGTCCAGGCTCCTTTCACCTGCCGGCTGACCCAGATACCCACATCCGGATGTTTTTCGTGCGTTCCGCCAAACCACGACGTAACCAGACCGGACGGCGTTTCGGCAATCGTCGAAGCATGGCAGGACGGAAACGGTGCGGTCTCGTAAATAAATTCACTTTTCACAATACCCGGGCCGGTTTGGGCCGATAACCAGGCCGGTAGTAAACACATTAAAAGCAGAAATACGTTAGATTGCATGGCGGAGCGATTTGTTGAGTTGCTTTGCTTGATCAAAAGACACGTATGTACCGTTTTTTCCTCTTCATCACCCTCTTTCTGGCGCTGAGCGGTTCGCTTCAGGCACAACGTTACACCTTTACCCACGACGACACGCTGCGCGGCAGCATCACGCCCGAACGCGTATGGTGGGACCTGGCCTATTATCATCTCCAAGTACGGATACAACCGACCGATAGTACTATCAGTGGCAGCAATTTAATTCAGTATAAAGTCCTGAAACCGTCCCAGACGATGCAGATTGATTTGCAACGGCCGCTTCAGGTGACCCGAATCGAGCAGGACGGGCAGGAGCTGTCGTTCCGGCGCGACGGTGATGCTTTTTTCGTAACCCTGAAAAAGCCACAGCAGACCGGCAAAACCGAACAACTGACGGTGTTTTATCAGGGCAAGCCACGGGTTGCTAAACGTCCGCCCTGGGATGGCGGCTTTCAGTGGACCCGCGATGCCAAAGGCCAGTGGTTTATTGCAACTTCCTGCCAGGGCCTGGGCGCCAGTGCGTGGTGGCCCTGCAAAGACCACATGTACGACGAACCAGAATCCATGCTGATCAGCGTGACGGTGCCGGAACCACTGATGGATGTATCGAACGGGAAGCTCCAGCGGGTTATTCAGAATACCGACGGTACCCGCACGTTTGAATGGGCTGTCAGTAACCCGATCAATAACTACGGCGTGAACGTCAATGTGGGCAACTACGTATCCTGGTCCGAAGAATATACCGGCGAAAAAGGACCGTTACAGCTCAGCTTTTACGCCCTCGCCGAACACGAAGCGCAGGCCCGTAAGCAGTTTCCGCAGGTAAAAGACATGCTGAAGGCGTTTGAACACTGGTTTGGACCGTATCCGTTCTATGAAGACGGCTACAAACTGGTCGAAGTACCCTATCTGGGCATGGAACACCAGAGTTCGGTCACCTACGGAAACGGATTCCGCAACGGCTACCTCGGCCGCGACCTTTCGCAGACGGGCTGGGGCCTGCTGTGGGATTTCATCATTGTCCACGAATCCGGCCACGAGTGGTATGCCAACAACATTACCTACCGCGACATTGCCGATATGTGGGTGCATGAAAGCTTCACCAACTACTCCGAAAACCTGTTTACTGAATACTACCACGGCAAGGATGCCGGCGCCACCTACGTGATCGGCACCCGCCGGAATATCCGTAATGACAAACCGATTATCGGGGTCTACAACGTCAACCACAGCGGCTCCGGTGATATGTACTACAAGGGCGGCAACATGCTGCACACCATCCGTCAGCTGGTCAACAACGACGAAAAATGGCGCGGGATTCTGCGGGGTATGAACAAAACTTTCTACCACCAGACCGTCGACGGCAAGCAGATTGAAGCATTTATGAGCCAGCAATCGGGCATGAACCTGCAACCCGTATTTGATCAGTACCTGCGCGACACCCGCATCCCAACGCTCGAATACCGTATCAAGGGTAAAACGCTGGAATACCGCTGGACCAACTGCGTGGCAGGCTTCGACATGCCGCTGGAGGTATGTCTGGACGACAATGGCCCGACCCAGCGCCTGAAACCAACCACAGCGTGGCAAAAAATGACCACGGCCGGCAAAGCACTTACGGCCGACGCCGATTATTATGTGCTGGTGAAAGAGGTAAAGTAGCGCTACATCGCCGTCACCGTAATTTCGACACGACGGTTGGCGGCGCGTTCGGCCCCGGTCCCGCTTTTGATCAGGGGCCGCTTGCCGCCGTAGCCTTTAATGGTAATCTGCTCTTCGTTAATACCTTTCCGGACAAGGTAGTTGGCCACCACTTTGGCGCGGTTTTCGGATAAATACTGGTTCAGGCGCAGATCACCCTCAAGGTCGGTATGCCCGGCGATCTCGATATGTATCCGGGGATACTGCTTCAGGCTGGTAGCCAGCTGGTTCAGCTCAGTAAAGGAAGACGGGTTAAGGATATATTCCCCTTCTTCGAACGTTACTTTCCGGAGAATGACCGTGCTGCCTAACGAAAGCGTCATCTGCGGCACAGCCGCTTGTGGCAATACAGGCTGACTGGCCGCTATCGGTTGGACCGCATTAGGTTGGACCACATTAGGTTGCACCGCATTAGGTTTTGTAGGAGTTACTTTTGGTGGCACCGCCCCAGGTTTCTCACGCGCGGCGATTACAGGTGTTTGGGCTGCCGGAGCCGTTTTGGCCGGTGGCGGCGTATCCGGGGCGGCTTCACTGAAGAAAAAGCGGCCCGGAATAATGGAACGGGTTGAGATGAAGCCGGGTGCAGTGTATTTCGCCTTTTCCCTGAAATCCCAGTCCAGATCAGCGTACCCGTTGCTCTTCTCATTAATGTATTCAATCAGAATATCGTAGTATTTACCGGCTTCCATCCGGAAAGGCCGGCCGGTTACCTTTTGCTTTCTGTAGCGCCACTCGTCCATCACCCGCATACCGCCAATCGTCACCCGGATGCCATCGTCAACCACCGACGTAAGCTGGTACTGCCCGGTAGCCGGTGCCAGCAGAAGCCCCGTCCAGCGGGCAGTAAATGGCCGGATTTTTAAGCCTTGAACAGGTTTTGTAAAACCGTCGAAGGTGAAGTTAATGACGGGGTCAATGCGGGTAGCGACCTTTTCCTGAAACGCATTGCCATTGAAATACTCTCCTTTAAGCCCGTCTCCCGTTTGTCGCAATGGCTTTTTAGCCGAAGGGCGCTGCCCCAGCAACGGCAGCGAAAACCAGAAGAGTAACAGGAAAAATGGCAGGGATTTCATAGCGTTGTCGTTTTCACTACAAACATAGTTAAAAAACGACAAATATAGTAACGACAAGGCAAGCCTTGTCGTTACATTACAAATCCTATGCATGCGGCATCAACTCCAGCCGTCTGGTCAGCGCGTCGGCGAGGGGACGTAAAACTTCCAGTTGGTTTTATAGTCGCGGGAGAGTTTCTGGTTAGTCATCAGCGCACGAATCAGGTCGACGGGCAGCGAGTTCTGCTGCATGATTGTATCGTGAAACTGCTTATAGGTCATTTTTCCGCTATCGACCAGTTCTTTTTTGAGCGCGTAGAACTGGAAGCCGCCCGTCATATACGCCAGCTGGTACAACGGCTCATAGCCCCCGACAAACGACCGGCGCACCTCCCCTTCGGCATTGGCCCGTTCGTGGCCTACACGGTCGACCAGGAAGTCGATGCACTGCTGCGGCGTCCATTTGCCGAGATGGTAGTTGAGCGAAAAAATAATCCGGGCACACCGGTGCATCCGCCAGAACAACATCCCGATCCGGTCTTCCGGCGACTGCGGGAAGTTCATGTCCCACAAGATCATTTCCCAGTACAACGACCAGCCTTCGGTCCAGAACGGCGTCCGGAAGCGGCGGTAGGTCTTGTAGCGGTTGTTCATAAAGCCCTGCAGGTGGTGGCCGGCAATCAGTTCGTGGTGTACCGTAGCGCGGGAAAAGTGCGGGTTATTGCCGCGCATACTCATCAGCTTGTCTTCGTGCGACATGCCAGCGGTCGGGTACGAAATCAGGATGGTTTCGCCGCCCAGAAAAAACGGACTGAATTTCTGCCGCTCCGGCGACATCATGGCCATGCGCCACGTCTCCTCTGCAATCGGCGGGATCGTAATCAGGTCTTTTTTCTTCAGAAAATCAACCGACTCATTATAGAGCCGCAGAATCAGCTCCGGCTGCTTCCCCACCGGCACCACGCTGTTTTTGACTTTCTCCTGTGCCTGTTTCCAGTTATCGCCGAAGCCCATTTCGCGCGACGCTTTCAACAGCTCACGGTCGCACCAGGCAAATTCGCGGTTGGCAATGTCGATGAGTTCTTCCGGCGAATAGGCGATGTATTCGAACTCCAGCTGCCGCAGCAACTCCTCGCGCCCGACAGCCACGCCCGCAATCCCGCTGCCATCATCTTTAAACGGTGCCGCAACCTTAGCTTTCTTCGCAAAAAACGAGGCATACGACGCCAGTAAACTATCGGTTTTCTGGTACGGCGCCGGTACCCACCACGTGAATTGCGGGTCGTAAGCATTGTAAAACTCAAACACACTTTTGAGCGCCGACCGCAGGCCACTGGCGGTTCCTTCGGCACGCTGGGCCAGCGCAACGTCGATTTTGTCCTGCTTTTCGACCGTTTTCTTTGTTTCGGCAATCTCCTTGCTCAGCTTCGCCAGCTCGGTAGCAATCTGCTCCCCATTGACCGAAGCCCCCCGCCGGCGCGCCTTTTCGAGGGCATACACCTTATCGGCAAACGGGAACCAAGGCTGAATCTGCTTTACCTCCGTTTCCTCCTGCGCCAGTTCGCGCAGCGCCACGTTCAGGTTCCGCTGAAACAGCAGGTAATCAATCTGGCTATCGACGGGTAGTTTGTCGAAGTCCATTTTACGGAGCTGTGCCAGGTATTCGGTCGTATGCCGCTGCATCCGTTCGCGCCGTTCGGGCGAATTTTCGACAACATAAAACCGGCTCAGACTGCCCTGATCGGCATTGTACTGGGTCATGAGGTGATGCACCTCACTGGTCTGGCGATACAGCGGACTGATGGGCGCAGGCTGGGCATACACCGCAGCACCGGTCAACAGCAATGCCGCGCATTGCCCCCCGTAGGGGCGACCCCACGTGGTCGCCCTAGTGATCCCCCCCAAACGGGCAGCCGCTCTAAATAAACGTAATATCATGTTTGTGAATCAGTGAAGGTAGTGAGTACTGGTTAAGTAGCTGGTAATCTACAATTTTATCCCTGAAAAGCCGCCTCAGTGCACCATCCATTCCATGATGCCGCTGGCAAACTCCTTCGGCAGCTGCACATCGAGCCGCAAGGCACTGGTCCGGACCGGCTCAAACAGGATTTCGTTATAGGCATCCTTTGCCGTGCCGTAAGTACCTTTCGCCTGCACTTCCTTCCAGTCACCGGCTTCCGTGCGGTACAACACCTTCCACGATGCCGGTACGCGGCAACCGCCCCACGGGCCGTCATCGAACCAGTACACTTTCGCCGACGATACGGTAGCCGGCTTCTCAAATGTGTACTGCACCCATTGCAAAGTGTCTTTCTTCGGCCACCAGTGGTAGTACAGGTTGTCGTGGTCGTTTGAGTTTTTAGGCTCAGCCTGGTCGTTGATGGCCATCAGCGTTTTTGTCACATGCGAGGCGGTAATCTTGCTGGTTGAAGCAATGGTTGGGGCGGGCAGCGGGCGGGATGCCGTTGCTTTGGTGCCAAACCAGACCGCCATTTCGCCCGAACCACGGTTGGCCCACGCGAAGTACGGAATCGCCTGGAAACGGGCGTCGGCCACGGCAATGCCGTTGTCGGTCGTCCGCCGCGATTGCTGCGCCTGCCCGTCGATAAGCGTTACCCCGCCCAGGACGTCCGGCCGGTAGCTGGCGGTTAGCTGCGTTTTCGGCGACACAATCAGGTTCAGGACGTGGCCGTCAGGGAAGTCGGGCCACTCGGCACAATAGACAATCGGACCGCGTTGCAGGGCCACTTTATCGACATCGGCCGCCACTTGTGTGTTGGCTACTACCTGCCGCACCGGCATCGGCAGTTCCAGCTGAATCTGATCGCCTTTTTTCCACTCCTGCCGGACAACGGCATAGCCATCAACCAGTTTATAGGCCACCGCTTTGCCGTTGACCAGTAGCGTAAACGGCGTTTTATCCTGATCGGTAAACCGGTACAGGTCGCCCGGCAGCGGCTGGTTCTGCGCCCAGCCCGGAATCCGGATAGCCATATCAAATGCTTTCCGTTTGGCCGGATTCAGCGTAAACTGTACCGACCCGCTCCACGGATAGTCTGTTTTCTGGACCACTTCCAGTGCTGTTCCGCCCAATTGCACCTGTGCCGTACTGTTGATAAACAGATTGGTATACAGGCGGCTATCAGTCTGGGCATACATGTAGCCCGGCACCGACGGAATAAACCGGCAGACGTTACTCGGGCAGCAGGCACAGCCAAACCAGGCGCTCCGCGCATGCTGTCCCTGCGATTCGAGCGGATTCGGATAGAAGAAACGGTCACCGCTCAGCGATACGCCCGAAATCATGCCGTTGTACAGCGTCCGCTCCAGCACGTCGTAATATTTTGCCTGTCCGTGGAGCAGGAACAGCCGGTAATTCCAGTAAATATTCCCGATTGAGGCACAGGTTTCGTTATAAGCCGACATATTCGGCAGCTCATAATCAGCCCCGAAGCCCTCATGGCCGCCTGCCGCGCCGATGCCGCCGGTCAGGTAAAACTTATCGTGGATAATGTCTTCCCAGATCCGGTCAATGGCGTTCAGGTAGGCTTTATTGTCCGTAATGGCAGCCACATCGGCCATGCCCGAATACATGTACGTAGCCCGTACGGCATGCCCGACGGCCTCCGTCTGATCCGTTACTTTTTTATGATCCTGACTGTATTCTTTTCCCCGTCCGCGCACATCCAGGAAGAACTTTGCCAGGTCCAGGTATTTCTGCTGTCCGGTGACGCGGTAGAGCTTAACGAGCGCCATTTCCACAATCTGATGCCCGGGCGCATAATCCAGCTTGCCCGGCCCGAACGCGCGGCAAAGCAGATCGGCGTTTTTCGTAGCAATGGCCAGCAGCGTTTTTTTGCCCGTTGACTGGTAATGCGCCACCGCCGCCTCAAACAGGTGCCCGCTATTGTAGAGCTCGTGGCTCAGGTCCGATTCCTTCTCCCAGCGTGCCGTACCGGCCCACGCGTGCGGGTGCGCCGGATCAATCGTACGAGTTGTGTACAGGTAGCCGTCGGGTTCCTGCGCCTTGCCGACATAGGCAATCAGGGTATCAATCCGGGCATCGAGTTTGGGGTCAGGAAAGGTTTGCAGCGAGAAACTGGCTCCTTCAATGATCTTGTAAATGTCGGTGTCATCGAACGGGTATTCGGTGCAGAACTTGCCCGGTTTCTGTTTTCCCGCAACCAGAAAGTTATCGACACGGCCGGTTTTGTAGCACTGATCAAGCGCAATCGGGATCGTTACCTCGTGGTTGCGTTTGATGCGCGGCGCCCAGAACTGATCATTGACCTTAACCGACGTAAACGGCACCGGCCGGATCGGGTAATCATTCCGGTTGGCTTGCCCGAGCGACAATGCGGTGCCCAACAGCAGGGACACACCTGTCAGAAAGTACGTTTTCATGCGTAGAAAGGTTATGTATTTATTTCACTGTCAGCGCTTTGTTCGCCGCTTCGAGGCTACTCCACGACGGCGGTTCGATGCCCATCAGATGCCGGACGAAGAAATCACGCCGTTTGTGTTCGCCGTAATCCCCGCCGGTCGAGTGCCCCATGTTCGGCACCATCAGAAAATCAAAGTCCTTGTTAGCCTTGACCAGGGCATTGACCAGCTGCATGGTCGATGCCGGATCGACGTTCTCATCTACCTCGCCCACAAACAGCAGCAATTTGCCCTGTAGCTTGTGCGCGTTGGTCACGTTTGAGCACTCGTCGTAGTGCGGGCCGATGGGATAGCCCATCCACTGTTCGTTCCACCAGATTTTGTCCATGCGGTTGTCGTGACATCCGCAGGAAGAAACCGCCGCTTTGTAGAATTCCGGATAGAAAAGCAGCGCCCCCGTTGAGCTTTGCCCGCCGGCCGATGTACCGTAAATACCAACGCGGCTGATGTCCATAAACGGGTATTTCTGCGCCGCTGCCTGCATCCACAGGATACGGTCGGGGAAGCCGGCATCTTTCAGATTCTGCCAGCAGACGTCGTGAAACGCCTTCGACCGGTGCGACGTGCCCATCCCGTCGAGCTGCACCACGATAAAGCCCAGTTCGGCCAGTTCAAACATCGACCGGTTATTGGTCATGAACGACTTCGGGGTAAACGAGGCATGCGGCCCCGCGTAAATGTTCTCAATGACGGGATACTTTTTGGCCGGATCAAAATTCGTCGGCCGGATGATGATACCCCAGACATCCGTTTTGCCGTCGCGGGCTTTCGACACAAATACTTCCGGTTCGCGCCAGCCCAGTTTTTTCCATTCGGTAATGTCGGCCTTCTCCAGTTCCATGAGCACGCTGCCGTCAGCGGCGCTGCGCAGGACAGTCACCGGTGGCATATCCACGCGGGAATAGGTATCAATAAAAGTGGTATGATCCGGCGAGAAAGCGGCCGTATGATTAGCGTCTTCGGTGGTCAGGGCTGTCAGACCGCTGCCGTCAAAATTCACGCGGTAATACTGGAGAAAATACGGGTCCTGCCCTTCAATCCGGCCACCGGCCGCGAACAGAATCGTTTGTTTGTCTTCGTCTACATGAATAACCTGCCGGACGGGCCAATCGCCTTTGGTAATCTGTTTTTTCACCTTGCCGTTACGGCCGTCGATCAGATAAAGGTGGTTCCAGCCGTCGCGCTCCGAGGCCCAGATAATTTCCTTACCGTCGGCTACGTCGTGGCGGAAGTGTTTGCCACTGTAGTCAATAAACGTTTTACTTTGTTCGTCGATAATGGCCCGCGCGGCACCGGTTGTGCCGTTGACCTCAATCACCCGGAACGCCTGATGCCCGCGCTGGTTGTACTCAAAGGTAAAGGCGCGGCTGTCCTTGCGCCACTCCAGCCGCGAAATGTTGTATTGCTGATTGAACAGCGCATCATCGACAGGGATCTGCCGGCGCTCGTCAATCAGAAAGAGCTGCGGCCGGCGTACCGGCAGCGCATCGCCCGGTTTCAGGTATTCGCGGTTTTCAAGCTTTGGCTGTAGCTGGTCTTCCGGCGACGACCGGACAAAATAGATTAAATGCTTCTGATTCGGCCGAACCTTGTTGGTGGCCAGTTTTTTGGAATCGGGCGACCATTGCAGGCGGCTGGAATAATACTCACCCTCCGAGCCGTCGAAGCTCATCTGGGTTTCCTGACGGGTTTTCTGCGCCCGTATATATACGTTGTAGTTGCGGATGAAGGCAACATAGTTGCTGTCGGGCGAGGTAACCGTCTGATCACTGAGTTCCGGCGCCGATGCACCCCAGTACCGCGGATTGCGCCCCTCCGGTTTAGTCTCTCCTTTGTTACGTAGTTCGCGGGTAGCCAGGGCATATTGCCAGGTAATGCCATCGACGACAAATTCGATTTCCTGATCGCCTTTCCGGTAGGTTAACTGATTGAACGGCAGGCTATACGGCGTATATTTCCGGCGGGAATTATCGGACAGCTTCTGTGCCAGATCGCTGTGATCAAAGGCAGGCTGGCGGGTGCGCGCCTGCGGATCAACGGCGATAAACTCTTTACCCTGTTCAGTCTGAATGGTATACCAGCCGTATTTACCGGATGCGGACCAGTTAACGGTATTGGGTGCATGATACACTTTATCGCGCAGTTTAGTACGCAGCGCCTCAGCGCGGAGATAATCAGCCTGCTGACCCTGAGCGAAAGTCAGTGAGGGGATTAATATAAGGAGAAAAAGATAGCTTAAGCGGCGGCAACACCGCTGTCGGAAAACGTGTGAACGCATGTATGGGTTATGGTTAAGTGCTTATCCCGAAAAGAATTTGTAAACTAATTTCTACACAAAATTTACAAAAAAAACAGCTATCCAAGGCAGTTAGCTGTTTCTGTCAGTCCCTTAACATCTTTTTGTATAGTTTCTCGTTGTACACAAAAGGTACATCAAACTTACTCTTTTCCCCACAACATAGCTTTGCCTGCTTTACCGAAGTTTGGTAGTATTTTATCGCTCTTTCGCTCAAATAAAGGCAATAGTTGTTTATATATGCTCATTTTGGCCGACTCTAAGCATCTATTGCTTTAGTTAACCAGTAGCCGTTTAAGGTTATTCCTCCGGTTAAGGTCGGGAAGGGTACCGAGCGGATCCACGGCGACAAAGGCTGCATTCTGGCCGAGTGCCAGCCTGACCGGCGGTTCATCAGGGCCGGTGAACACCGCTTTCCGGCTGATTATCCGCTTCTGCCCGTCCAGCACCGCTACCTGCACCCAGTCCTGTACCGGCACCAGCGTCTGCGTTCCGGTACCGTCGTCTTCCCACTTTTCAGCGGCAACCTTAAAGACCACGGCATCAATCTGCTGGTTTATATAACCGACCTGTACATCAAACCAATTCCGTTTTGTGAAGCCGGCAAGCTGAGGCGCCAGTGAATCTGGTAGCTGACCGGTCAGCTGCCGCATAAACTCCGGTGTAGTAGCCTTTTCCGGCTTACCGGCCCCGATGGTGGTACTGTAGAACCGGCCAATGCTGGCATTCAGGTTTTTATACCCCCAGAGCTGCCCCAGATCGTGCAATACCAAACTGGCCTTATGGATATCGATGTACGGTTTCTGCGCACTTTCGGCCAGCGCGGGTTCAAAACCTTTTTCGCGTCCGTGCCCTTTTTTATACAGCCGTACATGTTTCGCCAGTTGCTCCGGCAAGGTTTGGGCACCATAGCGGCGGGCCAGCGCCTGCGAAGCCAGAAACTCAGCCATACCATGCTGAACAAGTCCTGTTGCCGGTTTATCCGTGTTTCGGGTACCCAGCCACTGCTCAAACACCAGCCGCGACAGGAGCAGATACGTTTCGTCGGGGCCCTCCCGCGCAATGTCGGTAAACCAGCCCCGCTTCTCCGACAGGTAAATCCGTCCCCCTGCAACCGACATGGCCGGATCGCCCTGAAACGGCACTTCCGCAACCGTCAGCGACGGATAAGGATACTTGCCCAGCACTGCCGAACCGGATTGCAGCGCATCGGTGATCGCCTCTCTGAACAGCGGCAGGTTATACGTATGCTGTGCAAACACGGTAACGGGAACAGCTCCCTGAGGGGTCTGTATGGTATAATCCAGCCGCTGCTGACTGGCCGGCGGCGTCCAGCGTTGCGGGGTAAAGGCCGTTGAAGGCTTTATATCGGGTAAGCGCAGCATAAGGACGCTAACTGTCAGGAGCGGTATAGTTACTGCCAGCAAGGCAAGCCGGTACGGGCGGTTTACCCGTTGCTGCCATTGCCTGAACCGGGCAACGGGATATGTCTCAATACCACGTAATTGCCAGCTAAGCGCCAGCAGGAACAGCAATCCGGCGACTAACCACCACAAGAGCGCATAGTAAGGCTGGATAGCGGCATACAGGCCGTAGCCGGTCAGTTCGGAGTAATCTGCGGCGGCGGGCAGGAAGCTATAGACCGGGACACCAACCCCGACCGCATCGGCCGTAACCAGCAACACGTACACCAATATGGATATAAACAGACCCAGGTACCGGTTCGGGATCAGGGTTGTGATCAGTACTGTCAGGATAATGCGTTGTACAAATCCGCCAAAGCCATCCATCAGCAAATCACGGGCATAAAGCGCTCCGTTTACAGCTGACGCCAGCCCGTTTGCCAGCTGAACGCCCACACCGGCAACGCCAAGGCCCAGCGACAGCCCCAGCGCCAGAAGTATCATCGTCAACACTTTAGCTGACAGCGTTACCCAGCCAGGAAACGGCAATGTATCATAAATGAGCTGAAACCGGGTTGTCTGTTCGCGGTAGATCAGTTCACCGGTCAGAACGATGAGCAACAGCGACAGGGCAATCCCAATCGGATGACGAAGTGCTGTAATTCTGGCCGTTAGCGGCAACAAAAACTGATCAGCCCCCTCTGTACGGTACAGGTAAGCATAGGCAACGGTCAGCAGCATAACTGCCAACAGACTGAGCGCGGCTACCGGCTGCCGGAACAGCATCCTGAGTTCCAGCCATGTCAGCCAGGCAGCCTGTTTCAGACGGGCGGCAGCCGTAAAAAGCGGCGTCATCACCGGCAAGCCGGTTGTTTGCGGAATAACGTTCTCAATGACTTCAGGGGATTGCCGGCGGGACTGTGGTTGTTCCACAAAGTCCTGAAACGAAAACTGAGCATCCGCCTTGACGAGCAGCCCGAGGGCCGCCCCCAGCCACAGCAACCGGTTAATGATGAACAAATCGGCAAACGGCAGGTAACCGGTGTTTTGCTCAGCCGTCGACAGCCCATCGACCGTGTCTTTGGTAATGCCGAAGCAGAACGGGTCGAGCAGCAGCAGATCACTTTCAAAAGCCGCCTCCCGGTTCGATTCCATCAGCAGGAAGTACACCATGAACAGCAGCATCGTCAGGTAAGCCCCAAGCATCCGGCGGGTAACTATTGTCAGCGAAAAGGAAATAGCCGTTACCAGCAGAATGTTCTGCGGCACTACCCGGACAAACGCATCGAGCAACGGACCGATGTGCAGCGGACCGGCCTGATCCGGAAACAGCAGCGGCAGTACCAGCACGCCAACCGGATAAAAAAGGGACAGCAGCAGCGCAGTGACGTACGTTCCCGCAAATTTGCCGATCAGGTAGGTATGATCCGACATGGGCAGGCTGTAGAGATACCCCGTTACCTTATGGTCAAGATCTTTGGTAAGCGACTGCCCCGCCAGAATTGATGCCATGATGGCAATGGCCATGCCGAACGAGGCCATTACGAGGTAAAGGTTCGCCGGTGAGTTGATGAAGGTCTTATCGTTGGCGTAGTAGGAAAACAACCGCTGACTGTACCAGACTGCCTGTGCAGCAATAAGCAGAGCGAACACATAGGTAACCGGCCGGCGGAGATGGTAGTTGATTTCGAAGCGGATAAGGTGGTAGAGTGGTTGCATACAGGTACCTGACGATGGTGTAATGAATCTGATTTTAAAAACGTTAGTGGGTTCAGGTTGTTGCTTGTAATGGCGTAAAAGCGTGTATTTTTGTAAACGTTAAATTAAAGAATTATGGTTATTGATAAAAACACCGTCAAGGATGCCTTACGTGAGCTTTTGCATGAAGAACCGGAAACGTTTAAAAATCTGTTGAAAGAAATTCTGCAGGAACAGGCCCAGCCTACTGATGCTGAAGTCGACGCCTTAATGCAGGCAAACTTCAAGCGCTTTGATGCTACCTTTAAAGCACTGGCGTAATGCAGGTAAGGTATCTGACGAAAGAGCAAATTATCAAACTCAACCAGGCGACTATTCAGGCGCACGGCGGGAATTTTATGCCGCCCAACAACTTTTTACACGAAGAAAATTTAGATTACCTCCTGGATGCAGTGCAGGCAGATATGTTTGGAGTGCCGCTTTACCCGACGATTACAGATAAAGCTGCGCTTCTTTGCCATAGCATTATCTGTAACCATATCTTTTCAGACGGAAATAAACGAACCGGACTTGGTGCAGCTCTGATTTTTCTCAACCTGAACGGATATTCGATGGCTCCATCTGTAGACGATGCTTTACTGACAGATTTCATTATCCGGGTAGCCTCCGGCCTGGTCGATCTGGATACTTGCAGGGCTTGGTTTACCCGATACGCTGTTACCAACCAGCCTTACTGACAACGTACACTTCCTAAAAAATTCAGGCCATTTTGTCGTTCAGGGCGTTGTATACGTAATCGTATATCAACGTTCATGAACAACAACAGGCTATGCATCCACAAAACATAACCCTCGACGATAAGCTCCACTGGTACAAAGACGCCATTATTTACGAACTGCACATCAAGGCATTCAGCGATGGAAACGGTGACGGAATCGGTGACTTTCAGGGACTTATACAAAAACTGGATTACCTGCAGGAACTTGGCGTCACGACCGTCTGGGTGCTGCCCTTCTACCCCTCACCGCTGCGCGACGATGGCTACGACATTGCCGACTATTACAGTATCAATCCGTCGTACGGCGATCTCGATCAGTTCCGGCAGTTTCTGGATGAGGCTCACAAACGCAACCTCAAAGTCATTACCGAACTGGTCATTAACCACACGTCTGACCAGCATCCCTGGTTTCAGCGGGCCCGCAAAGCGCCCAAAGGCTCTCCGGAACGGGATTACTACGTCTGGTCCGACGATCCGACGCAGTATAAAGACGTACGGATCATTTTTCAGGATTTTGAAGCCAGCAACTGGACATGGGACCCTGTAGCCGGACAATATTACTGGCACCGGTTTTTCCACCACCAGCCCGACCTCAACTACGACAGTCCGCAGGTACAGGCCGAAATCTTTACCATCATTGATTACTGGTGCGAAATGGGCGTCGACGGCTTCCGGCTCGATGCCATTCCCTACCTCTTTGAACGGGAAGGCACCAACGGCGAAAACCTGCCCGAAACCCACGAATACCTCAAAAAGCTCCGGAAACACGTTGACGAAAAACACCCCGGCACCGTTTTTCTGGCCGAAGCCAACATGTGGCCGGAAGAATCGGCTTCGTATTTCGGCGATGGCGATGAGTGCCATATGAACTACCATTTTCCGGTCATGCCGCGCATGTTCATGGCCGTGCAGATGGAAGACCGCTACCCGATCACCGATATTTTCGACCAGACACCGGCCATTCCGGACACGTGCCAGTGGGCCATTTTCCTGCGTAATCACGACGAACTGACGCTCGAAATGGTGACCGACGAAGAGCGGGATTACATGTATAAAACCTACGCCAAAAACCCGAAAGCCCGCATTAACCTCGGTATCCGGCACCGGCTGGCCCCGCTGATGGACAACGACCGCCGGAAAATTGAGCTGCTGAACAGCCTGCTGTTTTCGCTCCGTGGCACGCCGGTGATTTACTACGGCGACGAAATCGGAATGGGCGATAACTTTTACCTCGGCGACCGCGACGGCGTGCGCACCCCGATGCAGTGGTCGCCCGACCGGAACGCCGGCTTTTCGGCCACCAACCCGCAGAAACTCTACCTGCCCGTGATTCTGGATCCGGCCTATCACTACGAGTCGGTGAACGTGGAGACGCAGCGGCAGAATACTTCGTCGTTGCTGTGGTTTACCAAACGCATGATCAATATGCGGAAGCGGTTCAAGGCGTTCGGGCGGGGGGATCTGACGTTTTTGCCGGTTGAGAATCCGAAAATTCTGGCCTATACCCGGCAGTACGAAGACGAAACGCTGCTGATCGTGGTGAACCTGTCGAAATACTCGCAACCGGCGGAGATTGATCTGTCGCGGTTTGCGGGCTACCGGCCGGTGGAAGTATTCAGCAAGAACCGGTTCCCCGAAGTCCGCGACGGCGTACCCTATTTCTTTACCATGGCGCCATACGAATATGAGTGGTTTGTGATGGAGCCAGTCAATACGGCCAGCCGCCAGTCCGACGAATGGCCGTCGCTGACGCTTAACCGCTGGGAGGACCTGTTGCCAAGCTTCGGCAGTGACCTCGAACAAACGTTGTTACCGGCCTATTTTGCCCGGATGAACTGGTTCAGCGGCAAAGACCGGAACCTGCACAGCCTGAGCATTGTCCGGCAGGCAACGGTTGAGACCGGCAACGGCTCAGCCGTTTTCCTGCTTATCGAAGCGACCTACAAGAGCGGTCTGCCGGAGACCTACTTTCTGCCGCTGGGCTTCGGCGCCGGTAAACTGGCCGCAACCTGTCCGGATGCCGTCATTGCCCGGCTGCGGATCGGCGACACCGAAGGGATCCTGTGTGATGCCCTGTTTACGGCCGACCTACAGCAAACGCTCCTGACCCACATGGCCCAAAACCAGCGGATCGGCGCCCCGGCCGGCAGCCGGTTGCTGTTCCAGGGGAAAGAAGCGCTGGCCAACCGGTGCGGCGACGAGACGCTCAAGGTGAAGGTACACACCTCGGTAGACGGCTATACAGGGCTGGCTTACGACAACTGCTACTTCCTGAAGCTCTACCGCAAAGTGGATCCGGCCATTAATCCTGATCTGGAAATTACCCGTTACCTGACCGACGAAGCGCATTACGACTACATTCCGGCGTATCGGGGCGCCATTGAGTGGCAGCAGGAGAACGATACGATTGTACTCGGTATGATGCAGGACCTGATCGAAAATCACGGTAACGGGCGGACGTTCATGCAGGAGCGGATCAACAACTACATCGAGCGGATTCTGGCCCGCAACCGCGACGAACTGCCGACAAAGCTGGAAGGGACACTGACTCATCCGCTGGCCTTCGACGAACTACCGGAAAACCTGAAGGTACTGCTGGGCAACACCGCCTCCGAAGAAGCGCGCCTGATGGGAGTCCGCACGGCCCAGCTGCACATGGCGCTGGCCGACAGTAAGCTGCCTGATTTCAGCCCCGAGTCCTTTTCGCTGCACTATCAGCGGTCGCTTTTTGCCGGGATGCAGTCGCTGGTCCGTGAGGGGTATCAGCAGATTGAACGGCACCTGCACAGCCTGCCCGAATCGGCGCGGAAAGAGATTGATACCATTGTCGGGCATAAGGACGCCGTACTGGATGTGTTGAAGCGGATTTATACCCACAAGCTGGAAGCGACCAAGATCCGGATTCACGGCAATTACCATCTGGGGCAGGTTCTGCTCACGGGCAAAGACCTCGCCATCGAGGATTTCGTGGGCGACCCGACCCGCAGCTACAGCGAGCGCCGGCTGAAGCGGTCGCCGCTGCGCGATGTGGCGTCGATGATCCGGTCGTTTTATTACGTCGCCTACGAGGGTATTCAGGCTACGCGGCAGGTGCAGGAAGCCGACATTACAGGGCTGCTACCGTTTGCGCGGTTGTGGGCCAAGGGCATGAGCGGCTTTTTCCTGCGGGCCTATCTGGATACAGTGGAAGGCTGCTCGTTTATCCCGGCCGACGAAACCGACCGGACGATGATGCTGGAAACCTACATGCTTGAGCGTGCCTTGTCCGACCTCAATACGGAACTGGCGAACCGCCCCGAATTCGTAACCGTTCCCGCCCGGATCATTCACCGGTTGGTGGTAGAGCGGTAAAAAGCAGGAGCCGGTTTGTGCTGCTGTGTGCAATATAAAACCGGCTCCTGTCAACATAAAAAGCCTACCGCAGCCATGCCCACCGCTTTGCCCAGTCGAGCAGGATGGCGGTGCGCCAGGCGGAAACGGTTTTAGCACCCTGCTGTATGCCTTCGAACAGCTGAGCATCGGGGCGGTCGGTAAACCAGTTCGGGCCTAACCGGTAATCGTCAGGCGAGGGTTTGCCCGGCCAGCCGTTCCGGACGACAAACTGTCCCTGCTGTTCGGGAAAACCGGCGATGTTGGCGGTCATCGTATACGTCAGTGTTTCGGCTTGTTTGGGGGAATACCGGATCGCGTAGTTGCCGTCGCCCAGGTAATAGCCCGGCCATGTCTGCTGCCCGATCTTTGCCTTGACCGCCATCGTGAAACAGGCAGAATCCGGCGGCAGATTAATAACCGGTCCCTTGAACCGGAGTTCCACCACCGAATACACCGTCACGGTGTCGGCCAGCGTCGTGTTACGCCTGAAAACCACCCGCGGGCTATGCGTAAACCGCGTAAAACTGCCGCCCCAGCCGGCTTTCAGCGGATTGGCAGGGTCGCCGTCCATCATGTACAGCAGCGAAGGCGTATCGCCCATCTTCACGCTGCCTTTGTAGTAGTGTTTAAAGTCCTCGCCCAGACGGCCGGCACCACGGATATAGCGGTCGTAATAGCGGTCATTCCGGAGGCTGTCCGGCGCGGCTGTGTCGGTAAAGAAACCATAGTACGACCCATTGGCTTCGATCAGCCACAGGTTCGGGAAGTGTTCAGCGATGTAGGCATAGCCGTTGGCACCCCATTTCTTGTTAGGTCCGCCAATCCAGTATACCCTGATTTTATCCTGAATATCCGGTGCGTCGTGTAAAGCCTGCGCTACATCGTCAAGACCACCCCAGACCAGTACCCAAAGCGGTTGACGCGAGGGTTTACGGGCACAGCTGATGATCCAGTCAGAGCCTTCAGTGGCGGCAGCATATCCCTTGAACGGCAGCAGGCCGTGCCGCCCCTGCTTACAGATGGGCCGCAGCGCATCCGCCGACGGATAGCCTTTGGCATGCTTAGCCAGTCTCGGCAAATCCTGCTCATACAGACCGATCATATCCAGCAAATGCTGCTTTGTGCCGTTCCCGTACGAAGGCGACGATACCAGCCCCTCAGTCGTAAAGAGGTTGCTGTACATCAGAAAATGCGCCATCGACTGATTATCGTCCGGATCGGTGCCGCCGATGTCGGTGCTGATCAGGATACGCGGTTTGACCGGTACAGGCTGCTGCGCCCAAAGTACCGCAGGCACAACGGCCAGCCAGCAGATGACCCACAGGTTCCGGATCATTTTGGTTCAGTCGTCAAACTTTGCTCCGAGGCTCCCTGACCGAATTCGGCTTTTTTCTGCGCCTTTGTCAGATCTGTGCCGGTCACGCTGATTTGCTGACTTCGCTCACCGTTGATCGAAAACAACAGGCCCGCATTCGCATCGTAGGTAATGCCGTCAAACGTCAGCTGCTGCCCGTTTTCGACCAGAATTACCGGCTTTGTTTCCTTCGTCACAAACTGCGCCTTCCGGATCTGAATCCCGCTGGCGTCGATCAGTTCAACACCTTTGCCGGCCTGTAAAAACAGCCGTTCCATCACGATGTTTTTGACGGGCATTTCGGGCAAACCGCGTACAAAAACGCCTTTTGTCGCACCGTGGCAGACGATATTCTCAAAATGCATATCGCGGAAAACCGGCGTTCCTTCGTTCACTACCGGCCGCATATCGCGCTCCCCGTCGGTCGCAAACTTAACGAAGTAGTACATGTCGAAGAATATGGCTTCCTGCGCGATGTCTTTCATGAAGATGTCTTTGGCGTAGATGTGCTCCACCACCCCGCCGCGCCCCCGGACCGATTTGAAGCGAAGGCCTTTATCGGTACCAATAAACGTGCAGTTATAGACAAAAATATTACGCGCCCCGCCGCTCATTTCGCTGCCGACCACAAACCCGCCGTGGCCGTTATAGACGGTATTGTTGCGGATCACGCCGTTTTCGGTCGGCATTCCCCGCTTACGGCCCTCTTCGTCCTTACCCGACTTGATGCAGATCGCATCATCGCCCACGTCGAGGGTACAGCCTTCGATCAGGAAGTTTTTGCAGGATTCAATATCCATACCATCGCCGTTATGGGCGTATTCCGGATTTTTGGTGGTCACGTTCCGGATCGTCAGGTTCCGGCACATGAGCGGATGCAGGCACCAGGCCGCTGAATTCTGGAACGTAACACCTTCCAGTAACACGTTTCTGCAGTTGGTGAACACTACCAGATTCGGCCGCAGCATATCCTTCATATCGGCAAAATCCTGCGGGGTCTTGCCGTCGGTGAGCAGCATGCTGCGGTTACCGACGCTCGCCCGTTTGAACTGCTCGCTCGGATACCACGTTTTGCCGTCGTCTTTCAACACACCGCCCGACTCTATTTTTTCTTTCCACTGGCTTTCGGTCAGCTGATTTTTGTTAACAGCCCGCCACACGTCGCCGTTTCCGTCGACAATCCCCTGACCGGTAACAGCGACATTTTCGAGATTTATCCCCGACACCGGCGACTGATTCCGGGCAGCCCGTTTGCCTTCGTACGTACCCTCAACGAGTGCATACTGGCTTTTATCGGTCGTAAACAACAGGGTTGCCGCCTTTTTCAGGTGCAGGTTCACATTGCTTTTCAGTTCAACCGGCCCCGTCAGCCACAAACCGGCAGGTACCAGCACCACACCCCCGCCCTTCTGACTACACGCCTGAATAGCGGCATTTATGGCTTTGGTGTTAAGGGTATAGCCATCCGGTTTTGCCCCATAGGCGGTGATGTTGAGTGTGTCTTTCCGGAAAACCGGCTGCGTGATTTTCGGCAGGTTTTTCCAGCTGTAAGGGGTCGGGTTCTGCGCATGTACAAACTGACCGGCGGATAAGGCAAGGGTCAATCCAAGGCACGTTACATAGTTATTCATGGAAAATTTCATGGCTTATCTCTAAGTCAATTTTCTGCCCCGTCCACCGCAAGCCGGGCTGTTTTTTTTAAATAATTTGTTATTAAAAACGGAATATCATTCCGTTCTACATATATCCATCAGGCATCCAGCCTCCCCGTCTTCAGGTACTGCCCGGGGGTTTTGCCGGTGATCGCCTTAAACTGGCGGTTAAAGTTCGAGAGGTTCGTGAAGCCACAGGTAAAGGCAATCTGGCTGATCGACTGCTCCGACTGCAACAGCAACCGGCACGCGTGTTCGACCCTGATTTCGTTAAGCAGCTGCGAAAACGTTTTCCGCGTATGAATTTTGAAAAACCGGCAAAAGGCTGTCGGGGTCAGGTTGGCCACGTCGGCCACATCTTCCAGCGTAATCGGCGAGGCATAATGCAGCAACAGGTAGTTAAACACCTGATCCAGCCGCTGGTGGTCGTCGGGGCGGCGGGGTTGCTCGTAAGCACTTGTCGACAGCACTTCCCGCGCCGGATGGCTGGCCAGTTCGTCCATCGCCCGCATAAGCGTCACCAGCTGCTCAAACGGCCGTTGCTGCGGCAGCGATTCCAGCATCTCGGTCAGGGCCGTCGGTTCCTGGCAGCGGAGTCGTACACCATGCCGGGCATCGTTCAGCAGCTGCTGCAGATGCGCCGTTTCTGGTAAGCCGAACAACCCGACCTGTTCCGGTTTAAAGAAGATGGTGTAGGATACCGACCGCAAATCCGCCTGTCCGCCATAATACTCCGGATCGCTGCGGAAGACGTGCGGCAGGTTTGCCCCCAGCAACAGCACGTCGTAGGGACGAAAGCGGTCAATCTTATCGCCGATAATCTGCGACCCTTCGCCTTCACGGATCAGGGTCAGCTGAATCTCGGGATGGAAATGTAAACGCCCGTAGAAATGTGCTTCTACGTCTTCCTGAACACGGAACGACCGGTCATCAACCGCCGGAACCCGAAACAAAAGCGCCTTCATTGATACTTGTTTGTTATACAACTGCAAGATTACTGAAAATACAGGCAAAAAAAGTATTAGAATACATTAAATTCAGTTTAGCTCATCTGCTGCTTTTTCCAGAACTTTGATTTCAGGACTTATACAACCGACTACTCATGGCAACACCTGTTTCATGGCAGGGGGTTTACCCCGCTATTCTGACGCCGTTCACCGCCGACGACGAACTTGACCTACCCCTGTTCCGTAAAAACCTTAACGCTCAGATCGACGCGGGCGTACATGGCCTGATTCTGGGCGGCTCGCTGGGCGAAGCCAGCACCATCACCCGTTCAGAGCGCCTTCAGCTGCTCGAAACGGCCCTGGAGGTTAGCGCCGGCCGCGTTCCGGTGATCATGAACGTGGCAGAATCTGTCACCCGCGAAGCCATAGCCGCTGCCAAAGAAGCGGAAGCCAACGGTGCCGACGCCCTGATGCTGCTCCCGCCAATGCGCTATTTCGCTGATTCGCACGAAACAACGGTGTTCTTCAAGTCCGTTGCCGAAGCAACCAGCCTGTCGATCATGCTGTACAATAACCCGGTCGATTATAAGATCGCCATTACGGTGCCGATGTTCGAAGCCCTGGCCGATGTACCGAACATTGCCGCAGTGAAAGAATCTACGCGCGACCTGACCAACATCACCCGCATGCGCAACGCCTTCGGCGACCGCTTCAATATCCTCGGTGGTGTGGATACGCTGGCCCTCGAAGCCCTGTTGCTGGGCGCTGATGGCTGGGTAGCCGGTCTGGTCGATGCCTTCCCGCAGGAGACGGTTGCGATCTATGAACTGGCGAAAAGCGGGCAGATTGAGGAAGCGCTCCAGATTTATCGCTGGTTTATGCCGTTGCTGGAGCTCGACATTCAGCCAAAACTCGTGCAGTATATTAAATTAGCCGCCGCTGCCACCGGCATCGGTTCTGAGTATGTCCGGGCCCCTCGCCTGATGCTGACCGGTGCTGAGCGCGAGCGCGTCCTCGACGTGATCGAATCATCGCTGGCTATACGGCCGGCGCTGGCAGTCTAGCCGACTCTTATTCTTTTGTCTTCTGATGAAAACATTCTTCTGCATCGACGCCCATACCTGCGGCAACCCTGTCCGGGTGGTAACGGGCGGTAGCATCCCGCACCTGCAGGGCGCAACGATGAGCGAAAAACGGCAGCATTTTCTGGCCGAATACGACTGGATCCGGAAAGGGCTTATGTTTGAGCCACGGGGTCACGACATGATGTCGGGCAGTATTCTGTACCCGCCGTCGGATCCGGCCAACGATGCCGGGGTGCTGTTTATCGAAACGTCGGGGTGTCTGCCCATGTGCGGCCACGGCACCATCGGGACCGTAACCGTTGCCATTGAGCAGGGGCTTATTACGCCCAAAACACCGGGACTACTGCATCTGGAAGTACCGGCGGGGCTGGTCCGGATCGAATACCGGCAGGAAGGCCGTAAGGTGAAGTCGGTGAAAATCACGAACATCAAGTCGTATCTGGCCGCTGAAAACCTGACCGTGGAATGCCCGGATTTAGGCACCCTGACGGTGGATGTGGCCTACGGCGGCAACTTTTACGCCATCGTTGACCCGCAGCCGAACTTTCCGGGACTACAGCACTACACCGCCGATCAGCTGGTCATGTGGAGCCGTGTGCTGCGGCAACGCCTCAACGAACACCACAGCTTTGTGCATCCCGAAAACGAGACGATCCGCGGCCTGAGTCACATTCTCTGGACCGGCGAACCGCTCGACCCGACATCGACCGCCCGTAACGCTGTTTTCTACGGCGATAAGGCCATCGACCGGTCACCGTGCGGCACGGGCACATCGGCGCGGCTCGCGCAGTGGTACGCCAAAGGCTGGCTGAAACCAGGCGAAGAATTTATTCACGAAAGCATCATCGGATCGAAGTTTATCGGCCGGATCGAAGCCGAAACCGAACTGGGCGGCAAACCGGCGATTGTGCCGAGCATTGAAGGCTGGGCCATTATTCACGGGTTCAACCATATTTTATTCGACGAAGAAGACCCGTACGTACACGGATTTCAGGTTATCTAAACACAGCACCGGACAACGATTTGTCCGGTGTTTTGCTGCTCTATGAACGTTACCATTATTGGTGGAGGGGTAAACGGGTTATTCTCGGCCTATTACCTGCAACAGGCCGGCCACACCGTCCGGCTCATTGAACGGAATCATTTTGCCGACAGCTGCTCGCACGGCAATGCCGGTATGATTGTGCCGAGCCACATCATTCCGCTCGCCCAGCCGGGTATGATCGCCAAAGGCATGCGCTGGATGCTGAAATCAACCAGCCCCTTTTACGTGAAGCCACGACTCAGCCGGGAGCTGATGCGGTGGGGCTACCTTTTCTGGCAACATTCGACGGAAGAGCACGTAGAACGGGCCATTCCCGTACTCCGCGACCTGAGTCTGCTCAGCAAGAAACTGTATCAGGACCTGGCGGCTTCGGGTGCCGTTGACTTCAGCTGGCACGAGCGCGGGCTGCTGATGCTGTACCAGACGCAGGACAATGAACACGAAATGGGCGAAGAAGCCCGGATTGCCAACCGCGCCGGTATCGACGCACAGGTGCTCTCGTGTGCGGGCGTTCAGGCGCTGGAACCCGACGTAAGTGTTACCGTGCGCGGCGCCGTGTACTACCCCGGCGACGCACACATCAACCCGAATAAACTGATTCAGGAGCTGGTCGCGTACCTGCGGAAGCAGGGCGTTGCTATTGTCGAAGGGGAAGATGTTATCCGGTTTGAGACACAAGGTAAAGCCATTCAGCAGGTGATTACCAACAAAGGCGCGTACAAAACCGATGCCGTGGTTGTTGCGGCCGGTGCCTGGTCGCCGGAACTGGCGAAACTGCTGGGCTTGTCGCTATCCCTGCAGGGCGGTAAAGGCTACAGCTTCATGCAGGCCGACCTGCCCGCGAACATCCGTGTGCCGGCCATTATGCTCGAAGCCCGCGCCACGGCCACGCCGATCGGCAACAGCCTGCGCTTTGCCGGTACACTCGAAGTGGCCGGTACCGACATGCGGGTGAATATGAACCGCGTACGGGGTATTTCCGAAGCCATCAACCGCTACTATCCCGAATTGACGGTTAAGCTGCCGGCGGCGGAATCGGTATGGCGGGGGCTGCGTCCCTGCTCGCCGGACGGTATTCCGTACATCGGCCATGTGCATCGTTTTGAGAATCTGGTGCTGGCAACGGGGCACGGCATGATGGGCGTCAGCCTCGGACCGGCAACGGGTAAGCTGGTTGCCGAAGCGTTATCGGGACAGACAACGAGCCTTGATCTGGCCCCGTTCAATCCGGAACGTTTCAGCTAGGTGCGTTTGTTATTCTATAAAACGAGGATACTTTTATGGAATCGACAACAACCGTACTCAACACATTTGAACAGGAAATTACAGCGGCAGCGGCAGAACGCCGGTTTGTCCGTCTCGAATACATGACGGATCTGCACGAGTTTATTAAAGCGGATGTGCTGGTGAAAGGCCGCGCATCGCAGAATGATACCGATACACTGCTGCTGGCCACCGGTCAGGAAGTACCGGTTAAGAAGATTGTGAGCATCAACGGCGTTATTTCGCCGAATTATCCCGGATACGACAATTACTCGTGTAATTGTTAATTTGAACGGCCCTTCCAGGAAGTTTTAAACTTCCTGGAAGGGCCGTTCAAATTAATTAATCACCTCAAAACCGCAGTACGGCACCAGTACTTTCGGAATACGGATACCTTCCGGTGTCTGGTTGTTTTCCAGAATAGACGCCAGAATACGCGGTAAAGCCAGCGCAGAGCCGTTCAGCGTGTGTAACAGCTGGGTTTTCCCCTCTACCTTATAACGCAGCTTCAACCGGTTAGCCTGATACGTTTCAAAGTTTGAAACAGAGCTTACTTCCAGCCACCGCTGCTGCGCCGCCGACCATACTTCCATGTCATACGTCAGGGCCGACGTAAAGCCCATATCGCCGCCACAAAGCCGCAGCACACGATAAGGCAGTTCGAGTTCCTGCAACAGGCCCTGCACATAGAGGCTCATTTCTTCCAGCGCCTGATACGATTCTTCCGGCTTGCGGATCTGCACGATCTCTACCTTATCGAACTGGTGCAACCGGTTCAGGCCACGCACGTGCGCACCCCATGAACCGGCCTCGCGGCGGAAACAAGGTGTATACCCTACGTTTTTAACCGGCAGCTGGTCTTCGCTTACGATCACATCGCGGTACAGGTTGGTGATGGGTACCTCCGCCGTCGGAATCAGGTACAACTCATCGGCAGTGGCAAAATACATCTGCCCTTCCTTATCCGGCAGCTGTCCCGTACCGAAGCCCGAGTCCTTGTTGATCAGGATTGGTGGCTGCACTTCCAGATAACCGGCTTCCAGTGCCTTGTCGAGGAAGAAGTTGATCAGTGCCCGCTGGATACGGGCCCCCTTGCCTTTGTAGACCGGGAAGCCGGCACCCGTGATCTTGATACCCAGTTCAAAATCAATGATGTTGTATTTTTTGATCAGGTCCCAGTGCGGCAAGGCATCATCGCCCAATACCGGTTTGTCGCCGTTTTCCAGCACCACCTCATTGTCCTCGGCCGAGCGGCCTTCCGGTACGCTGCTGTGGGGCAGGTTCGGCAGGGTAACCAGTACGTCCATTACCTGCTGTTCCAGCGCTTTCAGGCTTTCTTCCAGTTCTTTCGAGCGGCTTTTAAGCTCAGCCGTTTCGGCTTTGGCGGCCTCCGCGGCTTCTTTTTGCCCTGACTTCATCAGCGCCCCGATTTCCTTAGCCTTCGCATTTGATTGGGCCAGCACGTCGTCGAGTTCTTTCTGTGTATCACGGCGTTGCTGGTCGAGCGTCAGTACCTGCTCTACCGCTTCGTCGGCATTTGCCACCCGTTTCTTTTTTAGGCCCGCGAGTGTCAGTTCTTTATTCTCACGGATGAAGGGAAGTTGTAGCATTGTTTAATTGGTTAGTAGTTGCTCGATGGCAGCTATAAATTCTTCAGTTTCCTCTAATAATGGCAGTATCTTTTCCGGTGTATACTGAATAATCCCCGCGTTTCATATTGGTCTTCCATCGAGAGAAATATTGCCGTACAAAGGCGACGCCGGCCGTTTAACCCACTCACGCTTTTCGTGAACAATTGGGTTAATAATCTGCTCTGAAGCCAGTTCCAGCTCTGTAAAGGTATCCCATATTGCGTATTCCAGTTTCTGACCGAGCGTCTTATCGGTCAATACCAGAAAATCCCAATCAGAATTACGACGGTAGTCACCTCTTGCCCGGGAACCGAACAAATAAACTTCCGCCTCCGGATCAATTGCTAATATGCTTTCTTTTACCTGTTTCAGAAAAAGACGCTTGCTGATTTTTTTCATCACACAGCCATTTACCGTTACGAAGTTACAGAATAAGCACCGGATAGCGGCACGGCAGCCGGTATAACAAAAGACCCCGGCACATGTCTGATGTACCGGGGCCGTCTGTTACAGGCCGAACAATCCTTCGTTCAGCGCATTCAGGGCCTCGGCCTTATAGCGGCCATGCATCAGCAGGGAAATATTGTGCTCAGTACCACCGTACGAAATCATCCGGATCGGAATGTTTTTCAGCGATTCCAGCACTTTCAGGGCGATACCCGGGTGGTCGGCACTGAAATTACCTACCACACAGACAATGGCCTGATCGTAGTCCGGTTCTTCCAGATCGCAGAACGTCCGCAGCTCGTCCATCAGCGCCTGAATATTCGTCGTATTGTCAATCGTTACCGACACCGATACCTCCGACGTCGCAATCAGATCGACCGGCGTTTTGTACTTCTCGAAAATCTCAAAAATGCGGCGCAGGAAGCCATAGGCGTTCAGCATACGGGTCGAGTGGATATACAGGGCCGTAATGCCATCCTTGGCGGCAATTGCCTTGAATACCTGATCCGACGACGTGCTGGTACGCTCGGCAATCAGTGTCCCCGGTGCTTCCGGGTCCATCGTGTTTTTCAAACGAACCGGTACGCCGCGCAGCTTGGCCGGCGTGATCGTTGACGGGTGCAGAATTTTGGCACCGAAATAGGCCAGCTCTGCCGCCTCGTCGAAGGTCAGCTCACGGATCGGGAAGGTTTTTTTCACAATCCGCGGGTCGTTGTTATGCATACCGTCGATGTCGGTCCAGATCTGTACCTCCGCCGCACGGATGGCGCCGCCGATCAGCGAAGCCGTATAATCCGATCCGCCGCGTTTCAGGTTATCGACCTCACCACGCGGATTGCGGCAGATAAAGCCCTGCGTCACAATGATTTCCTTGTCATCGTGTCCCCGCATGATTTCGCGCAGTTTTTGTTCAATCACGTCCAGTTCAGGCTCGCCATCAGCGTCAATCCGCATGAACTCCAGCGCCGGCAGCAGTACCGATGGTACGCCCTGCTCTTCCAGATAGGCCGCAAACATCTGCGTACTCAGCAGTTCACCTTCCGCAACGAGCTCTTTCTCCTGCTTCAGGGTAAACGGCCGGATTTTTGTCAGCGAACGGATAAACGAGAACTCATTTTCGATAATCTGCTGGCCTTTTGCGAAGCCTTCAGACGTTTTATACAGTTCGCGGATAAACGAGTCGTAATGCGCCTTCAGGTGTTCCATCTTCTCGCCTGCTTCGTCGGGCAGGTTCGCTTTCAGCGACTCAGCAATCGACAACAACGCATTGGTCGTACCCGACAGGGCCGACAAAACAACAAATTTCCGACCCCCATCCGAGGTCACCAAATTGCGAATCGAGTGCATGCGTTCAGGCTTGCCCACCGATGTTCCGCCAAATTTCCAGACGTGCATTTTTAAAGAATGAAAGAGTAAAAGAGCGAAAGAGTGAATGTGTGCCAGCGTGTTGAAGCGTCTTTTCGCTCTTTCACTCTTTCACACATTCGCTCATTAAAAAGTAAAACTATAAACCTGTTGTTGCAGGCCGAGCATTTTGATGGCGGTCATGGCGGCTTCGTCGCCTTTGTTACCATGTTTGCCACCTGCCCGGTCGAGTGCCTGTTGCTGGTCGTTGGGTGTCAGTACCCCGAAAATCACCGGTTTGCCGGTTTTCAGGCTGACATTGGTGAGGCCCTGTGCCACGGCGTGATTGATGTAGTCGTTGTGCTTGGTTTCCCCCTGAATCACGCAGCCAAGCGCGATTACGGCGTCAATATCATCGCGGTTGGCAAACCACTGTGCTCCCAGTGTCAGTTCAAAACTGCCCGGTACGTTTCCGCGGATAATGCGGTCGGCCGAGGCACCATACGCCAGGAGTGTATTATAGGCGCCTTCGAAGAGCGCTTCGGTTACTTCGTGGTTCCACTCGGCGACCACGATGGCAAACCGGCGATGGCTGATATCCGGTACATTCTCTGTCGAGAAAACGCTTAGATTCTTATGGGCTGATGACATGATAACGATCTGTTTCTGTTTGACTGAATGAGCCAGGATACCTGCCCGTCACGGCTGAATCTCAGACTAAAAAAAAGGACAACGCCTGGCCGACGTTGTCCTTCTGGTAGTAGCTTATGTACGTACGCTTATGACTCGCCGGCCTGTGCTTCGAGCAAGGATTTATACTTCTTGGCGTTCACGGCATCAGCCGACTCAGCGTATTTATCAATAATCGTGTTGTACGTTTCGATAGCCTTATCGTTCTGCTTGGCCTGTTCGTAAGCAACAGCCAGCTTCGTCAGATAACCGGGCGTAAAGAATTTGTTCGGCTTATAGTCCGCCGCTTTCTGGTAGTAGCTGATGGCGTCGTCAAAGCTTTTCTTTTCCATATAGGCGTCACCAACCAGGGCGTAGGCACGCGCCTGTACCAGCAGATCTGATGAGCTGAAACCTTTCAGGTGCTCAATCGCATCGTCGTACTTACCTTCTTTCAGTAAGGCAACACCTGCGTAGAACTCAGCCAGGTTACCGGCATTTGTTGACCCATAGTTATCCGCAACAGACAGCAGACCCGCCGTTGCACCGGTGCCGTTCAATGCTTGTTTCAGCGAATCGGCTTCGAACTGATAAACAGGTTGGAAAAGTTTGTTTTGTGCTTCTTCATCCTGTGTACTCATATAATACCGATAGCCGAAGAATCCACCAACAACCACAAACAGGCCTACAACTATGCCTACAACAATGTTACGGTTTTCCTGGAAAAAGTCTTCCGCACGTTCCAACTGACCGGCCAATGCGTCCGGATCTTCCAGAAATTCCAGTCCCGTGTTCTTTTTGCTCATACAGCGTTTAATTTGGAACGCAAAATTAGGAACTTTTCGATTTTCAAAAAAGCTTCGGTTTCAAAAAAAGTGTTTTGGTACTTAGATATTTGGCTTTTTTCACGATGAAAACCGAATCACTGCACGCTTCCGGAAATCTGCCTGCCGGCTGAACGCTTGTCAGACCACCCCGCTTACCCAGTCAGTCAGGTCCCGGACGGCCATCATTTCTGTAGTCCGGACCTCTCTGATCTGGTGCGGCAGCAGTGTTTCAACCGCAACGGATTCACCTTTGAGCGTTACAAACTCGACTTCGTATGCCTTACCTTCTCCGTATACCGTAACAATCGTACCGACGTCGCCCTTCCGGAGCCGGCTATTCGCCGGATTCTCTTCGAGAACAACCAATGAAAACTCTTCCATATCAATTGACAAATAATCTATCTGATGACAACTGACAGCCGGTACGGTTGTTTAAAATAATACTGAAACCGCTTCTTTCACGTAGCAAATAGCGGACCAGATTTTTTCAGGCACAAAAAAAGGCTGGTCTGCCGGCCTCCCTGCTGTGCAGTTGCGGCGATAGACCAACCTCTTGTCTGTATATACTGTGCCTATTCCATCAGGAACGGATAATCCTTCTGCACGTAAACGTCCTTGAACGCTTCGTCAGCCGCCGGATATGGCGACTCTTCGGCAAACTTCACTGATTCCTCAACGATACCTTTAATTTTCTTGTCGATAGCCGCCAGGTCTTCTTCTGTTGCCAGATTGCGCTCCAGAATAGTTGCCCGTACCTGCTCGATCGGGTCGCGCTGTTTATACTGCTCAACCTCTTCTTTGGTCCGGTATTTCTGCGGATCCGACATGGAGTGACCACGGAAGCGGTACGTACGCATTTCGAGGAAGGTCGGGCCTTCACCGGCGCGGGCACGGTCGGCAGCACGGCTCACGGCATCGTGTACCGCCTCTACGTCCATCGCATCAACCGGCTCCGACGGCATGTCGTAAGCTTCACCGAGGGTATACAGCTCCGTCACGTTCGACGTCCGTGCCACGGAAGTACCCATGGCGTATCCGTTGTTTTCCACAACGAAAATCACCGGCAGCTTCCATGTCATCGCCATGTTGAACGCTTCGTGTAACGCACCCTGACGAACCGCACCGTCACCGAAGAAACAAATGCAGAGGTTTTGTGTCTTGTTATATTTTTCGGCGAAAGCCAGACCGGCACCCAGCGGAATCTGTGCACCTACGATCCCGTGACCACCAACGAAGTTCACTGACTTATCGAAGATGTGCATCGAACCGCCCTTACCTTTCGACGAACCGGTTTGCTTGCCAAATAATTCGGCCATGATCGCGTTCGGGTCAGAACCCAGCGCGAGCGGGATACCATGGTCACGATAGGCCGTAATCCACTTGTCATCTTTGGTCAAGGCAGAATACGAACCTGACGAACAGGCTTCCTGACCAATGTAAAGATGGCAAAAGCCCCGGATTTTCTGCTGACCGTATAACTGGCCGGCTTTCTCTTCAAATTTCCGTTGCAATACCATCGATTCGTACCAGTACATGTACCGCTCTTTGGGATGCTCAGTCTTTGCGGCGGCTGGCGTGTCGCCCTTTTTCGTTTTTTCTTTGACGCTTGCCATAATGCTTATTTCAGTGTCGGCCTTACTACTGTCAGTTGAACAATCCAACCGTATCTTTGTTGCCAATAGCGAGTTCAGTTCATCTGCCGGACAGACGAACAGGCTTTTACAACCCGGCTGCGAAATTACGCATTATCGGATTATTTAAGACACTTGACGGGAGACAATAGAAAAAAGACTGACGAAAACCGGAATTTTGCCGGTTTTCCACCGCTTTTGCTCCCCAAAAATCAGCGCGCATGCATCTGGAAAAGCTCAGCCTGACCAATTTTAAAAACTACGAAGATGGCCGGTTTACCTTCGGCCCGCAAATCAACGTGATTGCGGGACGCAACGGTAGCGGTAAAACCAACCTGCTGGATGCCGTTTATTTTCTGACCCTGAGCAAAAGCGCCTTCCAGTCGCAGGATACGCTGACAATCAACCACGACGCTGATTATTTTATCATCGACGGTTTTTTTTATAAGGACGCCGACGATGAAGCGGGCCAGAACCGCGTGCAGATTACGGTGAGTCTCCAGCGCGGCCAGCGCAAGGTGCTGATGGCCGACAAAAAGCCTTATGAGAAAGTGAGCGAGCATATCGGCCGGTTTCCGGTGGTGCTCGTTGCCCCCAACGATACCGACCTGGTGCGTGAACACAGCGAAGACCGGCGGCATTTTTTCGACGGCGTGCTGTCGCAGCTCGACGGGGATTACCTGCGCGATTACCTGATGTATCAGCAGATTCTGAAACAGCGGAACAGCGTTCTGAAGCTGTTTGCCGAACGGGGCAACGTTGACCATGACCTGCTGGACACCTACGACGAGCCCATGCTCGAACTCGCCGTACGGATTCATAAACGGCGGGCGCAGTTCGTGGCGGAATTTCTGCCCCAGTTCAGGGCACATTACACGTACCTGAGCGACGCCCGCGAGCAGGCGGATATTGTCTATGAATCAGAAGTGGGCAATCCGGACTTTGCCGCTCAGTTCCGGCAGAACCGGCGCCGCGATGTCGCCCTGCAACGGACTACCATGGGCGTTCATAAGGACGACTACTCGTTTTTGCTTGGCATGCCCGACGGCAGTACCACCGCCCTGAAGAAGTTCGGGTCGCAGGGCCAGCAGAAAACCTTTGTGATCGCCCTGAAACTCGGACAGTTTGAGCAGCTTAAGCAGGAAAAAGGGATTAAGCCCATTCTGCTGCTCGACGATATTTTCGATAAACTGGACGACATCCGGATCAGCAAGCTGATCCGGCTTATGGAGGACCGGACGTTTGGCCAGCTGATCATTACCGACGCCCGGCCCGAACGCACCACCCAGCTTCTGGACGGTGTGCAGGCCGATGTCCGTTTTTTCCGGATTGGTCAGTAACCTTCGTTGTTGGCAACGGCTGCCTGGTCAGTAAGCCGGGCAAGCGGTGATGCCGACAGTGCCGTTTCGCTTTCCTTGCCCAGCCGCCGGTCTTCCCCGATGCCGCCCGGCTCCGGCAGCCAGTCGTTCACCAAAGCCAGCGCCTCCGCCGTCAGGTTAGGCATGAGCCCATGAACGGCATTCGCCAGTTTAGCGGGCCACGAGATAATCAGTTCGGCGTCGCCGTGGCGGCAGGCATCCAGAATCTGCCGGGCACTTTCTTCAGCTTCCATCGCCAGGAACGGCAGCGAATCCCCGATTTTAAACCATGCATATTCTTTTTCGTGCTGCCCCTTGAACGTGGCATTGCGCGGGCTTCCGGTCCGCATCAGGCCGGGGCATACGGTCGTTACCAGAATATTGCCGGACTGTAGTTCGGCCCGTAAACCCTCTGAATACCCGACCAGCGTAAACTTACTGACCGAATAGGGCAACAGGTGCGGCACCGATACCTTACCACCAAATGAGGCAATATTGACGATCCGGCCCATCCCCTGCCGGCGCATATGCGGCAGCACGGCGTTAATGGTGTAGTAGCTCGCCCAGAAATTTGTGTCCATCGACTCCCTGAAATCAGCGTCGGTCAGGTGTGCTAAAGGCGATACGAGGATAATGCCGGCATTATTAATCAGCACGTCGATTTTGCCGAATACCTGAATCACATCGCTGATAAAGGTATTGACCTGATCGCGGTCGGTAACGTCGCAGGGATACGTCAGCACGAGCGGATTATACGGCAGAATCTGCTGTTTAGCCCGTTCGAGCTCCTGAATGTCGCGGGCACACAGAGCGATATTGGCCCCCGCCTCGGCCAGCTGCCGGGCCAGCACCAGACCGAGCCCGCGCGACCCGCCGGTGATAACCACTGTTTTACCGGTAAATTCCATGCGGCGGCGTTGCCGGATCAGCTGTTTTACCGCCCATACTGCCCCTGCTCCTGCGAGCCCCCACAACCATGCTTTTCCTGTACGCATACGCTTTTGTCCCGTTCGGGTGATAGACCTACCCAACTCAACAGCCCGTCCGGACGAATGTTAGGCCATCCGGCTGGAAATGAGCGAATGGGCTGCCAGGGTATTTTTTGTCGCTCCTTCCGGCCGGAATGCTACCATCCCACGCAAATTTGGTACCTTTGCCGAATGATTTCGATTACCAACCTGTCGTACTATCTGGGTAGCCGGGCACTGTACGAAAATGCTTCGCTACATATCAAGCCTGGCCAGAAAATCGGCCTTATCGGTCTCAACGGAACAGGCAAATCTACGTTACTACGGATCATCATTGGTGAATACCAGCCCGACGGCGGCACCATTTCGAAGGCCGGTGACGTAACCATCGGGTTCCTGAATCAGGACCTGCTTTCGTATCAGACCGACGACTCGATTCTGTCGGTAGCCATGCAGGCCTTTGAGCGCCAGAACAAGCTACAGGCTATCATTGACGAGCTGTTGCACCAGATGGAAACGAACTACACCGACGATCTGGTGGACAAACTGGGCCGTGCTCAGGAAGAATTCGAATCCCTGGACGGATATACTGTGCAGTCACGGGCCGAAGAAATTCTGGAAGGTCTGGGCTTTTCGACGACCGACCTCCAAAAGCCGCTGCGGATGTTTTCGGGTGGCTGGCGGATGCGGGTAATGCTCGCCAAACTCCTGCTCCAGAAGCCGTCGCTGCTCATGCTTGACGAACCAACCAACCACCTGGACTTACCCTCGATCCAGTGGGTGGAAAAATACATTCAGACCTACGAAGGTGCCGTGATTGTGGTCTCACACGACCGCGAATTCCTCGATAACGTAATTAATGTTACGGTTGAAGTATCAGGTGCGAAGCTGAATTATTACCCTGGCAACTACTCATTCTATCTGGAGGAGAAAGCCCAGCGGAATGAAATTCAGAAAGGCGCGTACGAGAACCAGCAGGCCAAAATCCGGCAGACCGAGCGGTTTATTGAGCGGTTTAAGGCTAAAGCCTCGAAGGCCAAGCAGGCTCAGAGCCGTGTGAAACTGCTCGAAAAAATGGATATGATTGACGATGTAATCGACGAAAACGCACGCGTTAACTTTAAATTCAACTTTTCGACACAGCCAGGCCGCCACATCCTGCACCTGGACGATATTAGCAAAGCCTACGGCGAAAAACGCATCCTGACCCGTGCCGACATCCGGCTGGAGCGGGGCGACAAAGTGGCCCTCATCGGCGCCAACGGCCGTGGTAAGTCAACGCTGTTGCGGATCATTGCCGGTAACGAACCGGTGGAAGGTGAACGCCGGCTTGGCCACAACGTATTGTTCAGCTTCTACGCCCAGCACCAGCTCGAATCGCTGAATGTCGACGACAACATGCTGGAAGAGCTGAAGCAGGCCAACCCTGAAAAAAATGAAGGGGAGCTGCGGGGTGTCCTGGGTTGTTTCCTGTTCTCGGGCGACGATGTGTTCAAGAAAATTAAAGTACTGTCGGGTGGTGAGAAATCGCGGGTTGCCCTGGCAAAAGTACTGCTGTCACAGGCGAACTTCCTGCTGCTTGACGAACCGACCAACCACCTTGACATGCAATCGGTCAACATCCTGATTCAGGCGCTGGCGCAGTACGAGGGCACATACGTGGTGGTTTCTCACGACCGGTATTTTGTGTCGCAGATTGCCAACAAGATCTGGTACATCGAAGACGAACAGATTAAGGAATATCCGGGCACGTACGACGAATACGAAACGTGGCTGGAAGAACGGAAAGAGCAGGGCGTTAAAAATGCCTTTACTGACAATAAACCCGCTCCGGCACCGGTAGCGCCAAAACCGGCCGCTGTCGCACCAGCAAACGATAATGAGCGTAAGGACCTGCAGAAGGCCCTGAAAAAAGCCAATCAGCAGGCAGAGGAAGCGGAAGGCAAAATCAGTCAGCTGGAAGCGCGCAAGGGCAAACTCGAAGCCGAACTCGCTGACCCGTCGACCTACGGCGACGACAAGCTGATGCAGGCCAAAAACGACGAATATCACCGACTGACGAACCAGATTGATCAGCTGCAATCCCAGTGGGAAAGCGCCATGCTCGAAGCCGAGCAGCTGGAAGCGAAACTGGGGTAATTCTGAGATGCTTATGTTAATGGTGGCATGACCGGACGGGGGCGTCATGCTAGTGGTGGCACGACTTAGAGTCGTGCCACCACTTTTTTTTACTCCTTCACACACCGGAAGCCAACCGTGGCATTGCGCTCAAAGCCGGGAGAAACCCGCAGCAGGTATTGCCGGTAATGCAGCTCGCGGGGACCGCTCTGCACGTACCACCAACTCGATGAGGGACTGAAATAGCTGCCGCCTTTCATGATCACGTACCGGTAGCTGCCACTCACATACTGATCACTGGTTAGCTGCCAGACGCAACCGACAAGGTCTTCGAGGCCCAGCGGGTTGGCTCCCGCTGGGTACTTGCCCACCGGATCGGGCTGACCATTCCCCAAATTGCAGTACTTCGCATCAATACCCTTAATCCGCGTAACCGACAAGGTCTCGTTGACCGGCTCAACCTCCCGCCGGATACCGGTGGTTTCACGGGCCCAGGGCCACTCCCGCCCGTCGGTGGTCTGGGCGGCATACTGCCATTCCAGCTCGGTCGGCAGGCGCTTACCGGCCCAGTGCGCATAAGCCTGCGCATCTTCATAGCTGACATACACCACCGGATAATGCTCCTGGCCTTTTGGCGGTACGTTGCCTTTCCAGTGCTTCAGGAAATTGGCCGGCTCGGCAGGCCTGTATTTAGTCGCATCCAGAAAGGCTTTAAACTGCGCATTGGTCACCGGATGTTTATCCATCCAGTAGGCAGGCATGTTGTAGGTACGGCCAGTGTTGTGTTTTGGATAGCCGATAAACTCGTCGCCGTTGGTCGCCTTAAACGTAAACGCCCCCGCCGGTATGTTCACCATCCCTTTGGTTGATGCTTTCAGGCGCGGGATTTTAGCCAGCGCCGGACTCACGTTGTCCGTATGTACCAGCCGTGGCGTTCCGGCCGGAATCATCACGATCCGCTCGTCCTGAACGAGGTTGTTTTCTACCAGCTGCACCACAAATTTACCCTCAAACCGGCCGAAATGGTCGAGCAGCTGAATGTTGCTGCGGCTCATGGTCAGTACCAGCGGCTTTTTGTCATAGGCTGGCAGACCGGCCCAGATCCGTACTTCGGTCCGGTTGTCAGGGAAACGGACCGGTTCGGTCGCCTTGTCGATAACCACCATCAGTTTGTCGTTTTCCAGCTCTACCTGCAACCGCTCACGAAACAGGGCAATGCCCGTCACCGCGCCTTCGTTGTTAGTACCCAGATTAGCTTTTTCGAATGCATCGAGTCGCGCAGGCAGGTAGGTTTTACCGGTTCGCTGCACGGGTTTGAGTTCTTCGTGATGCCACAAATCGACCGCATGCCATCCCGCTTTGCTCTCAATCGCAAACAGGGCGTCGGCATAGCCCTCCGGCAGCAGGCTGAACACGGTGAACAAGGTTTTGTCGGGCAGCTCCCAGCGGTTGACGTATACATTGTCGGTCAGCGTCGGCAACAGCGGGGTCAGTTTTCCGCCCGTAAAACTGGTCGTATGTTCACGCAGCAACCGGGTTGTCTGACCCAGATACCGGTACTGCTCGTCGAGCCAGTCGGGCAGGCCGGGGCCGAAGAGGTTCAGTTCGGTGCCGTGGCCGTTAAAAAACGATAGGGCAAACTCCCGTCGGATACGCTCCCTGTTTACTTCGGCCACGCGGAAAATGGCAAATTCGGGTTTTATGAACTTGTTCAGATTGAGCAGAGGCGGGTAATACAGCGCATTATGCACGCGCCCCGACACGATGCCGGGCATATCTTTCGGTATGGCCATGCCTTCGCTATACATGATAATACCCGGCTTCACCTTATCAGCTGCCTGTTGCAGGTCCCGGCTCGATTCGCCTTTGGTATCCAGTACAACACCGTCAGCACCTGTTTCGCGCAGCAGTTTTTCAAGACCATTCAGGTGGCCTTCGGTACGGGTGCTTTCGTCCCAGGGATTGTAGCAGATGAACAGTCTGGTACCGAACCGGCTGTTCATCATTGCCTGCTGTTGCCGGAGCCGTGGCATCCCGCCGGGCAAATCGCGGAACAAATCAAACTGGTTGCGCTGGTCGAGGCCCAGCGTCGGCCAGGTCGGCCAGAGCCCGATTACATCGTCGCCGCCGTAGAGCGATTTTCCTTTCGTCAGAAAATCGGTCAGCCCAAACGTTCGGGTTTCGCCGTCGTAGTAAATATGGTTCCAGTTCATGATGAGGTGCATCACATAACTGTTCCGGATCCATTTCAGGTCGGGGCGCTCAAACAGCGTATTGTCAAACGAGGGCAGATCATACAAATGACGTTCCTGAAACATCCGGCGCAGACCCTCCTGCCAGTCGCCCTGATACAGATCGGCATAGAGGTAGTAGGTTACCTCGCCCGTTTTGGGATAGAGTACCGTTTCGAAGCGACGGCGCAGGCCGCTTTTGATCGTTTCACGGTCGCGGCGCGTCAGAGCACAGAGGTTCTGCCCGCCCGGGCGTTCAATACTGGCGAACCCAAGCTCCCAGGCGTTATCGGGCACAATGCAGTTCACGGGCTTCTGTCCGGGCCGGAAGATATGCGTTCGTGACAGCGGATGGTTGCCCAGTCCCGTAATATAGACCGACGGACTGCCGGGGGTAGCCACTCCGAACGGCACCACATTACCCAACCGGAGCGTATCGCCCGACACATTCCGGAACGTGATTTTCACCCGCGCGCCCGGCATACCAGCCGGATCGGCCAGCGCCGTTACCTGCAACCGCCCGTCAATGACCGACTTGCTGTCGGCCTGATTGGTACTGAAGCTGTTCTGGTTAATTTCCAGCGACAGCAACGGCATCCGCTGCGGGGTCTGCCGCCCGTCAGTCAGGTCGAGGGCAGTGACTTCATAGGTCGGGACTCGCCAGACCAACTGCTTCAGGGATTGTGCAGCAGCCGGAAAGGGCAGGATCAGGAAAAGAAAGGCTAAGCGGGGAAGGTACATGGCTTACATAATCGTCAGTCAAAACTACCGGACAAAAAGCATACCAGACTAAGACTGAGTTGGTAACCCGACAAACCTTCCCTGCATCCTGCCAACCCGCCGGCCTGTTTTACCGTTCGGCAACCACGGCCGCACCCTGCCCCAACAGCACCTGTCCGGGGCGTTTTTGCGTATGGATTCCGTTTTCAATAACCGACACGCCGTTGACGAGCACGAACGAAAATCCGGTTGAATAGGCGTGTGGCGCTTCATAGGTCGCAGCATCACCCACCGTTTTTTCGTCAAATACCACGATGTCGGCGGCATACCCTTCTTTGAGCAGTCCGCGGTTTGCCAGTTTAAAGCGCTGGGCGGGCAGAGAAGTCATCCGGCGGATGGCATCTTCCAGCGTAATAATCTGTTTCTCACGCACATACCGGCCTAAGACACGGGCATTGGTACCATATCCGCGCGGATGCGGCATACCGGAATTGAACCGGCTCACGCCCGCATCCGAGGCAATCATGGTGTTCGGATACCGCATGATGTTAGCCACATCGTCTTCCGACATAGTATGGTATACCATCTGAATCCGCTTCATACCCGACTTTTCGATCAGGTCCATCACCAGATCGGCCTCGGTGGCGGCGTTGGCCTTCCGGCCCAGCTTCCGGTTTATTGTTGAGATACTCATGCCGTTGAACGTGGTGTCGGCCGGCAGATAGGCGACCACGGCATAATCGAAGTCTTTGCGGTCATTTTTTTTCAGGCTTTCCAGCATCTCCTTCCGGATTTTCGCGCGCGTGACCGGATCACGGAACCGCACCAATACCAGCGAGTCGCTGTCAGCCAGCGCCCAGGCCGGGATGATGCTTTGCAGCGACGTACTCGACGCCGTGTAAGGATACTGATCCACCGTTACGTCCAGTCCTTCGCGGCGGGCGGCCTCCACCAGTCCGATGGTTTGTTTGCTATAGCCCCAAATCGGCTTGCTGGCCACTTTAAAGTGTGAAATTTCGACCGGAATCCGGGCCTCCCGCGCAATCTGAATGGCTTCGTTGATAGCCGCTTCAACCTCCTGCCCCTCGTTCCGCATGTGCGACGCATAGACGCCGCCGTACCGGGCTGCCACTTTAGAGAGATTCACAATTTCGGGCGTTTTGGCGTAGGTCCCCGGCGTATAGATCAGGCCCGTAGCAATACCGACGGCGCCCTCCTTCATGGCCTGTTCCACAAGGGCTTCCATCTCAGCCTGCTCGCGGGCAGTCGGGTCACGGAAGGCGGTTTTCATGACTTTCAGCCGGACGGAATTGTGGCCGATGAGCGAGCAAACATTAGGAGAAATGCCCATGCTGCGCAGACTTTCAAAATACGTCCGCAGGTCGGTCCGCGACGAGCCGCAGTTACCCGTCACCAGCGTAGTTACGCCGTCATACAGAAAGTTATCAGCGCCGGGCCGCTCTTCCAGACTCCCTTCAACGTGTGTATGCACATCGACAAAGCCAGGGGCAACAATCTGGTTTTTCGCGTCGATCAGCTGCCGGGCGCTGGCCGTTGCCGGTACCGTACCAATAAAAATGACCTTGCCATCCTTCACCGCCACGTCGGCATAGTACCAGGGGTTTCCCGTACCATCCACTACGCGGCCATTCCGGATCACAAGGTCGTAGGTCTGCGCCTTTACCAGCCCTGCACAGGCCAGCAGGCAGCATAGACTTAGTGTAATGTGCTTCATGATTATTCAGGTTGTACCCGTGATAATAATCAAAAAGCCAGAGGATTACTAAAGTTTGAAGGCAATACTGAATTTCATCCGGAGTTCATCTTCAACCGGCACCATCATCAGTGACGGACGCTCAATTTTGAAATCGGTAATTTTCAGGGTAAAGGCCCCGTCGACCACTGTTTTGCCATTGGCCTGTTTCTGGGTAGCCTGCACGGTTACGGGTTTTGATACCCCGTGAAAGACCAGATTGCCCTTAATAGTCAGCGCGCCGTTGGCACCGGTCTGAATGTCCTGACTCGAAAAGGTCACATTCGGGTACTTGATGCCATCGAGTACTTCAATCGCATGCGAATCGCGGTTGGCATTTTTACTGTCGAACGACGCGATTTTGGCAACAACGGCTACGGATTCAAACGTCTGCGCGTCGTCGTCGTACATAGCAGCGCACGTCACATCCTTGTTAACAGCATCCCATTCGTGCATAGGGTGCTTCATGCTATAGGTAATCGACGAACTTCCTTTATCGGCCATAATTTTCCGTTTGGCCATCGGATTGGGTGCTACCCAGCTGGTTAGCCCGAGGGCAATAAGCCCCCATAAGGCTACGTATATAACCCGTTTCATGATAAAAGACTGTTATAATGATACTTAGACTTAAAACTTGATGGCGATTATAGAGGCGGCAAACGCCCCGAATGTCGTATAGGCAGCGGCTCTGTGGTAGGGTTTAAGCTTGTAGTTATCCTGGATCATGCCCGACAGTACATTCGTCGTAATCATACCGGCGATATGGAGCACAGCCAGGTATTTATGCAGTTTAATCGAGCTAAAGCCTTTCCGCTCCGAAACCATTTTGGGCGGTGCAGCCAGTGACAGAACGGCCGTTGTCGTATACGCTACGTTGATGCCCGTTGCCAGCATTTCGTGGGTTTCCTTAATGCGGGAATAATCGTTGCCTTTAGCGTTGTACAATTTAGCACCAACCAGCCCCTGCGCAACCATACCGGCCAGGGTCACAAAACCGGCAACCTGGTGTGTTTTCAGCATGAACCGGCGCACTTTAAGCTCCTTTTCGCGGCCTTCCGGTGTCAGCGGGGCCACGTTCATCACCCGCAACAGGCCTTTAGGCCCCCAGAAGGCCCGCTGTGTAAAAATCATTTTTGACGGCAGCAGTTCCTGCTTCTCCGTTGATTCAGTAAGGCCACTGAGCAAATCATCGCCCGAGGCTGCTTTTGTGGTATCCCGATGAACAGCTGTGGAGTCCTGTGCGTAGCTGTAGCCCATCAGAAAAAAGCCGATGAGCAGGCAAATTACATGTTTCATTCGTTACCCGAGCTAAAGATTAGAAAACAAAGACCGGCTCCCCTTACTGCCTTTTCGCGTGCGCATTTCAGGTAAGCCGGTCTGTTTTTACATACGTATCCGCTGCCGCCAGTGCAGCCTCTATGTGTCTGAATTAATGCAAAATTAACGTCATTTACTGAGATACCTGTAAGGTATTCCCATTGGATGATAATGTAGTTTTATACGATTTTACAGCCTGTGCTGCAGGTCCAACCTGAACTGTACCATCGGTGGCAAACTCACTGCCGTGTAAGTCACAGAGGAAATCATCCTGTGCCAGCCGATAATTAAGGTTTCCGCCCTGATGTGTACAAATCCGGCCAACAGCAACCAGCTTGTTGCCTTTGGCATTGGCCACAACCACGTCACCGACAGCTACGAATTTACCTTCTGTTTTCAGATCCTTATAATTGTTATCTGTCAGGTCAAGCGTAAAGCTGATAGCCCCTTTTGAGGTCTGGGCATTACCGGTAAATCCTGAGGTTGTGCTACCTGTACCCGTTCCGGTGCCGGTGCCTGTCCCGGTGCCCGGCGTTACGGTAGTATCATCTTTACTGCCGCAGGACGACAGTGTTCCCATACAGTATAACGCCATTAAGGCACTGCTGCTCAGGCCCAGACTACGCAGAAATTCGCCGCGTTTCATTGTTTCTTCAACAGGTTGTTGCGTATTCATAGACAAAAGAAGTTTGTGTTCAATACGGCTGAACGTACTGAACGGATTTACAGATCAGTAAAAAAGGATTAGAGTTTGTACCGGATCGAGAGGAAAGCTCCTGTGCTGATGAGGTTTATATTGAAACGTCCCACTCCTTGCAGAGGAACTTTTAAAAAGGGCTCAACCTGCCATGCCCATCGTTTTGTCAGGGCCCGTTCATATCCCATCGAGAGGTTCAGATGACTTAGCCCATAAAGACCTGTTTTGCCTGCCCACTGCCGGAATCTGATTCTCGGATCATCGGGATTTGCATATTGATAATTGTACACTTCACGCAGCATGAAGAAGCTGGTCGCTCCCGTATTTACAAACCAGCGCGACGGCGTCAGACCCGATTTGCGCGGCTGTAAAACAACGTCATATCGTACATTCAATGGAATATCAACCATACTGCATATACCGTCGACACCCAGCACCGGCACCTGCCACTTCCAGTTTGACGGCCATTCATACTGCTCCGGATAGGCTTCATAGACCTTTTTGCTCCACATCGCCCCTGCCTGTACACTCCAGCGGCTACTCAGCCGGTATTCAGCCAACAGGCCCAGATTAACACCCGGCCGCACAAAATCGTGCAGTCCGATCGTTGTCAGATCCGGCGAGACCACCGCCCGCAAACTAAAGCCACGTACTTTCAGACGTGTTGTAGCGACCGGCTTTTCTACATCAGGTGCCGCGACCGGATGGTACATCGCCGAGGTAAATACCGGCCAGACAAACGAATGGCTCCGCAGCCGGGCAACGTCCTGCCATACCGGCATTGCACCCGCCTCTGCGACAGCAGCCGAATCCGGACCGGTTACCCTGACTGGGCCTTCGCTGGCCGGATCAAAATCCGGGTTGGCAACCGTACCGGCCCGTCTTCCCGGAAGCGCGACCGCAGCCACCGGCTTATCCGTTGCCGGAGTCTGGTCCGTCACCGCTACCGGCGACCGGTTGACAGGTGCATCAGCCGTTTGCGATACCGCTGCCTGCTGCTCGTCTACCGCCAATCCGGCCGGCGTTCTCCGCTTGCCTGATCTATCTGCCAGCCGGGCCGGCGGTTGCGCTGTTAAACGTATAGATTGGTTGCTGATATTCGGATTCCCCACTGACTGGTCCCGTGTAACAACCTGCGATGTTGCGGCGCCGGGTGTACTGTTTTGGTCTGTTTGCGGCAATACGGTTTTATTCGCTTCCGGTATGCCGCGGTTTTCATTGCCGGCAACACCGGTTACTGTAGCCTGTGGCGGTCGGGCTGTTTCCGTAGTAACACGTGCTCCGGGAGTAACGGCAGGGTCCGTTGCAGCCGGTTTGTTCTCTGGCGTCATCGGTTCCGCACTGTCTGGCTGGTGCTGTGCCCTGGTAGGCTGGCCCGGCTGCTGCCGGACCGACGCCCCCCCTGCGTTCAGAACCTCCCAGGAATACCATCCAACAAACCCCAGCAGCAATATAGAACTCCGTACAAGCCACTTATTCATTAACACTTTCCGGTCATGCTCCTCCAGACGAGCCCGCATGTCCTGCCAGGCGGCCGGATCAAATGTCGGTTCAAACTCTTCAGCTGACTTTCTGAAGAGCCCGTCGAGGCCCTCATTGGGCTGATCGTTATCGGGGTACTCTTGCATACTTATCACTGTTTATGGATTGACTTTTTTTTTGCAGCATCGACCGGAGTGCCTCACGCGCTCTCGCCAGATTAGACTTTGACGTTCCGGCCGAAATCCCCAGTCGGGCCGAAATTTCGTCATGGCTATAGCCATCAATAACATACATATTAAATACCAGCCGGTAAGCCGGTGATAAATCCTGGACCAGACCGATCAATTCTTCATACGCCAGCTGGCTGTATGCATCAGCCTGATCGGTTGCCACTTGTTCAGCCTTGCCGGCATCATCATGATGATAGTGCCGTACTTCATGCCGGTAATTATCCAGTGCCGTATTGATCAGTATCCGGCGCAGCCAGCCTTTAAACGGCTGGGCCTGGTCATACTGCTGCAAACGCGTGAACACCTTCAGAAAACCGTCATTCAGTACTTCCAGGGCCTCTTCCCGTGTTGACGTATAGCGCAGACAAACGCCCATAGCATAGCCGTAGAATTGCTGGTATAGCAACTCCTGACTGCGTCGCTGATTGCGAAGACAACCGGCTAACAGTTCATGCAACGCTGGAGGGGGGGATCCGTTTGCCATGAATACCGTTTTTAAATCTGTTTTCCAGGATCGGTTTACGGGCGATTCCACCCGTAAACCGACGTCACTCACATGCTTAGTTCGGCGCTACCTGCGTGCTTGCATTCACGATAGGCCAGATGCCCGGCGACGGTACGCTTACGCCTTTGGTTGCTCCGCGAACGGCGTTGTCAGGGCCAAAGTAGTACAGCGGCCAGCCTTTATATGTCAACTGCTTCTTACCTGTTCCCGTCACATCAATAACCACGAAGTCAGACTTACTTAATACTGACGGAATCGATTTCAAGGTTGCCTCTTCAAACAATGGCCAGGTGGCATTGTTGCTCAGGTCAGTTTTAGTATACTTATTCTGCTTGTTCCGGTCATTGACAAAACCATATAATGTCCGGCCCATGCCATCCGTAAAATACAAGGTATTACCGGTGCCTTCCTTATAATCACTGGTGTACGTTTTGCCATTGTTACCCAGCAGCTGCCCGTTGCCCAGCATAATGCTGTAATCGGTTTTGGCGACCAGCCACACGTTATTCACGTTTTCACCCGTTACGTCACCGGCTTTTGTATCATTCTTGTAATAATACAGCGGCCATCCCTTGTAGGTCGTCTGTTTCGAACCGTCGGGGCGGCTGATTGTCGCAAAATCCGTTGCGGTTAATCCTGTACCCAGCTTCATGGTTGCCGGATCCTTATAGAAAACCGGCCAGTTACCCATGCAGGCAGCCGAGGTGCAGCTTGATACACCCGTCACATCATTGGCAAAAAAGTAAAGTGTTTTGCCGCTTTCGCCCGTTAATACACTCCCTAATGTGGTTGTACCTAAATCCACATCATTGGCAGGTGTAGAGTCTTTGTCTTTACACCCGGTCACTAAGGCAACAAATAAAAGAACGTAGTACAGGCCGTATTTGGTCAAAGATGGCTGTTTCATGATTGTCAACTGCTGTTAATATATGTGATTAGTAACTCTCAGTTGAACCGGTTCAGTCATCAATACGGACGGTTGCGGATTCGGGTTGCGTCGGTCCGGAAAAAAATTACAGTTGGTATAGACTAATGATACATCCGGGTAATGCTGTCAGACATAAGTTCGTAGATTTCGGCCAGTTGCGGCTGTTCAGTCAGCAGGGCCAGATGCGCCTGCATCGTCTGCCGGTCGCCGCGGCGGGCGGGTCCGGTCTGCACATCGGCCGGATGACCGGCAGCCAGCCCCTTCCGGATGGTTTCCCGGATCAGCGGACGCAACAGCTTAAACGGCACACCATTGGTCTCGGTCAGGTCTTTGGCGATGGCCAGCAGGTGGTTGGTGAAATTACAGGCAAACACCGCCGCCATGTGCAGCAGCCGGCGCTCTTCGGAAGTAATGAGATAAACAATTTCGCTCAGTTCCTGCCCCAGTTCGACCAGCACATCTTCGGTTTCCTTATCACTGGCTTCCAGGCACAGCGGAATCTGGTCAAAGGAAAGCGGAGGCTGGTCCCGGCTAAAGGTCTGCAACGGATAAAAAACCCCTGTCCGGACCGGCACATCACTGTATATTCCCATCCACTGGCGGAGCTGCGACAATGATCTGGTACCCGACGTATGTACCACAATGGCATCTTCCGGCAGAACCAGTTGCCGGCATACTTCGTCCAGCGCATCATCGGCCACAGCCAGCACAAACAAATCCGACGAACTGTCAGCAAAGTTTAAATCCGTTCTGACACCGGCATCGTATAACATACTGACGAGCTGTCCGGCCTGTACGGCACGGCGGCTGTAAACTTCATTGATCTGATGGCCAGCGTTTTCGAAAGCAGGTGCAAGGTGCCATGCCAGATTCCCGGACCCGATGAAGGTAATGTGCATATGCAAAGGCGAAAGAATGAATGAGCGAAAGAGCGAACGGGTTCATTTTCTCTTTCATGTAATTTTTTTGTAAAATAATTCACTCTTTTTCTCTTTCGCTCTTTCATTCTTTAAAATTCCTGCCAATTCGTCAGTTTACTCCCTTTTTGTGCGGGAAATTGAAACAAAGGAGTGATTTTTGCAGTCAATACCTGATAAGGCCAGGCATTTTC
>NZ_CAMFHL010000016.1 GCF_945952095.1 uncultured Arsenicibacter sp.
GTAACCGGCAATCCGGTGCGGAAAGATATTCAGTTTGCCGACCAGCAGCTTGATGCCGGCCGGCAGTTTTTTGGCCTGAGCGCGGATAAGCCAACGGTGCTGGTAATCGGCGGAAGCCAGGGCGCAAGAACCCTGAACGAAAGTATAGAACAGGGGTTATCTGCCTTTGTAAATGCCGGAATACAGGTACTCTGGCAAACCGGAACCGGTTTTATCGACCGGGCCCGCAAAGCAGTTACCGATGCGGGTACCAGTCTGATCAAGCCGTACGACTTTATCTATGAGATGGATAAAGCCTATGCGGTTGCGGATGTGGTCGTATCAAGGGCCGGTGCTTTGTCGGTTTCGGAGCTGTGTCTGGTTGGCCGGCCTGCCATTCTGGTACCGTTGCCAACGGCGGCAGAAGACCATCAGACAAAAAATGCCATGAGTCTGGTTGAACTAAATGCCGCTTTGCTTGTCAAAGATCAGGTTGCGCGTACAGAATTAGTAACACAAACAATTCAATTGCTGGGTGATCCTGCCAAATGCGCTGAATTAAAGAATAATATCAAGCAATTAGGTAAACCAAACGCTGCACGCGAAATTGCGGAGGAGGTAATCAAATTAGCCAAATGAGTCTGGATACAATTAAATACGTTTATTTCCTTGGAATTGGCGGGATCGGGATGAGTGCCTTAGCCCGTTGGTTTGGTATTAACGGCTTCGAAGTTGCCGGGTATGACCGGACGCCGACCGCCTTAACAAAAACCTTGCAGGAAGAAGGAATGTCGATTCACTTCGAGGATGACATTACGTTAATTCCTGCTCATTTTCTGGTAAACCCTGACGAAACGCTGGTAATTTACACGCCTGCTATTCCGAAAACACATCAGGAACTGATCTATTTAACTTCAAACGGATTTACACTGCAAAAGCGGTCGCAGGTGCTGGGTTTGCTGGCTGGTCAGATGCGGACAGCAGGAATTGCCGGTACCCACGGAAAGACTACAACGTCGTCGATGGTCGCCCATATTCTTCAGGTTGCGCAGGTTAACAGTGCCGCTTTTCTGGGCGGTATTACCCAGAATTACGGCACAAATTTCTTACTGAATGAACCGGCTGAAGACCTGAAATCGGTCGTTTGTGTAGTAGAGGCTGATGAGTTTGACCGCTCTTTTCTGACTTTATATCCGAATATTGCGGTTGTTACATCGACTGATGCAGATCACCTGGATATCTACGGTGATGAAAACGCAGTTCTTGAATCATTTAGTGCCTATGTAAGCCAGATTGAGCCGGAAGGTATTCTGTTTCAGAAAAAAGGATTATCATTAAAAGATAAAACAAAGGCAACTGTTTACGAGTATTCCCTGCACGAAGGGGACTATACGAGCCGGAACCTGCGTATTGATAATGCGCGGTTTGTCTTTGATTTAGTGTATCCCGGTGGTGTTATACCGGATATCAAAATGATTGTGCCAGGATTTCACAATGTCGAAAATGCAATTGCGGCTGGTGCGGTTGCCCTTGCATTGGGGGTGGCACCTGATACTGTCTGTGAGGCATTAAGTAGCTATCGTGGAGTGAAGAGGCGGTTTGAATACATCATTCAGGACGGCCCGCACATACTGATCGACGATTATGCGCATCATCCGGCAGAAGTCGAGGCTTTTTTATCATCGGTAAAAGCCCTGTACCCCGACAAGCAACTGACGGCTGTTTTTCAGCCCCACTTATTTTCGAGAACACGGGATTTTGCCGCGGATTTTGCCCGAAGCCTGTCAATTGCCGACAGCGTATTTTTACTGGATATTTATCCTGCGCGTGAATTACCAATTGAAGGCGTTACATCTGCTGTTATCTTTGCTGAAATTACTGCAGAAAAGAAACAACTATGTGGTAAAAATGAGCTGTTAACGATCATAAAAGGTGAAAAGCCATCCCTTTTAGTGACAATAGGCGCGGGGGATATAGATCAAATGTTACCGGATCTAAAGGATATATTAACGAGCCAATAAATAAAAATATTGGACTCCTTACTTAGCTTATTTACAGATGTTTTCTACATTTAAGCTAAAACCAGGCTATTTGTTCACTTTAGCGGGAATAATTGCACTTTTTTTTCTGATCGCTTTTACGGAGATCAGGCAGGATCAGAAAGTCTGCAAATCGATTGTTATTGAATTTGCCGGCGAAAGTGCCAGACGGTTTATCACTAAACGTGACGTGATGGGCTACTTAACTAATCAGGGTACAGACCAGATTGTTGAGGAGCCATACAGTAGCATAGATTTTAGAAAACTGGAAAAACGGCTGCTGCAGCACGGGTTTATAGAAAAATGTCAGGTATCACGTGACCTTTTCGGAAATTTAATAGTCACTATAACTGAACCTGTACCGGTTGCGAGAGTTTTAACGTTTAACGGCAGCAACGGGTATATTGAAGGTAACTATGTAAGCGAAGCCGGCAGTTTGTTTCCGGTTTCGATGAATTATACAGCCAGAGTACCGCTCTTGAAAGGAGCATACTTTAGCCGCAGAAGTGCGTTAAAGGATTCATTGAGTAAACCAGTATTAGATTTGCTGATTACACTCAAGGAGGATCCTTTTTGGCGTGCGTTAATAGCTGAAATATCGGTCGATGAGGCGCGTAACATCATTATGTGGCCTCAGTATGGCAACCAGCAGTTTGAACTGGGGCCGCCAACGAACGTTCCGGTGAAGCTGGAAAAGCTGAAATTATTTTACAAACACGTTCTTTCATTAAAGAATGCTGAAGGATATAAGCGGGTAAATGTTCAATACCGTAACCAAATTGTGTGCGAATGACAACGTTGATGGATGATAAGATCGTGGTAGGGCTCGACATCGGCAGCACAAAAATCTGTGCCGTTGCCGGGCGGATGGTTCGTCATAAAGATCACGCAACTCTTGAGGTTTTAGGTGTTGGTAGAGTGGAGTCGGAAGGAGTTGCAAAAGGGGCTGTCGTTAATATTAACAGAACTGTTGAAGCAATTAACCGGGCGATTGAAGAAGCCGGTAACCAGTCAGATATTGATATTGGTGCCGTCAACGTCGGCTTTAGCGGTAAGGATATTGAAGCCAAAAAACAAAATGGTAATATCACGCGGAGTTCCCCCGGTGACGAGGTGACCTCGCTGGATATTGATCACCTGTTAGGTGATATGTACCGGAATCCTGTTTCGCCCGGTAAAGAAATCGTGCATGTACTGCCGATGGACTTTACGGTCGATAACGAACCTGGCGTTGAAGATCCTGTCGGTCGGAACGGAGTAAAACTAGGTGCTGAATTTCAGATAATTACGGCACCAGTTGCAGCTGCTATCAATGTTCGTAAGTGCCTGGAAAGGGCTTCGGGCGGGCTACAGCGTGAGCAGATTCTGCTCTCACCGCTGGCTTCCGGAATGGCTGTACTGACAGAAGATGAAAAACGGGCCGGCGTTGCTCTGGTAGATATTGGCGGAGGAACAACCGATATTGCCATATATCACCGGAATGTGCTTCGGTTTGTATCCGTACTGCCGTGGGCAGGCCGTAGCCTGACCGATGACATAGAGATGGGATGTAAGGTACTGCCTAATCAGGCTGAAATACTGAAAACTAAATTCGGGACAGCCGATCCGACCGATTACAAGCTCAATGAGGTTGTTTCGGTACTGGGGCTGGTAAACCGGCCGCCGAAGGATGTGTTGCTGAAGAACGTGTCAATTATTATTGAAGAGCGGCTGAAAGAACTGGCTGCCCTTGTTCAGGCTGAAATTATCCGGGCAGGTTACGAACATAAACTACTCGGAGGAATTGTACTGACAGGTGGTACGGCCGCGACACCGGGTATTGAGCGGGTGTTCAACCGGGTTACCGGTATGGATATCCGGATCGGCTATCCGGACCAGCTGGAACGCAATTCCCGGGCTGATCTGGTCAGTGATCCGGCTTATGCAACGGCGTTAGGACTGGTATGGGCAGGCTTTAAGAAGGTTGACGAGCGGATCTCGTTTTTCAGTGATCCGGGCCGTATTGTTGTAGAGGAGCCGCCGCGGGTTGTTACACCAACCCCGAAACCTGTGCAAAAAGAGAAAGTAAAAGAGCCGCCAAAGCGGGGATTTTTAGGGGCGATACGCGATTTTTTGACGGGTGATAATTATAATCCGGACTCAGATCGCTACGAATAACAAGTAGAAGAAATACAATGTCAAATGTTTGACAAAACATTAACACTTAAAATAAAGGGTTTACGCCATTACTGATATATGCTGGATCACGGATATACATTTGACATCCCAAATGATAATCTCCCGATTATTAAGGTAATCGGAGTGGGAGGCGCTGGTAGCAACGCGGTCAAGCACATGGTCGAAATGGGCGTAGCTGACGTTGAATTTGCCATCTGTAATACAGACCGGCAGGCGCTTTTGAGCAGCCCTGTAAAGACACGGATTCAGCTGGGTCAGGGCCTTGGAGCCGGGACCGATGCTGAAGTCGGCCGAGAGTCGGCGCTGAGCAGCATTGAGGAATTACGGAATCTGTTGCGGGAGCCGATTAAAATGGTGTTTATCACGGCCGGTATGGGCGGTGGTACCGGTACCGGCGCTGCTCCTGTCATTGCCGAACTGGCCCGTGAAATGGGTTTGCTGACCGTTGCAGTCGTAACGGCACCAAACCGCTATGAAGGCCTTGATAAAAAAGAGCAGGCAATGAGGGGTATCGAGGCATTAAAGAAAAGCTGCGATACTGTTTTAGTTGTACTTAACGATAAACTTGCCGAACTTTATGGTAAGTTGCCTATGCGTAAGGCATTTGCCCATGCTGACAACGTATTGGCAACGGCCGTGAAAAGTATTGCCGAGATCATAACCACCCGTGGTGATATCAATGCGGACTTCATGGACGTGAAGAAGGTCCTTGAAAAAGCAGGACAATCTGTAATGGGAGCGGCCGAAGCAGAAGGTGAAGACCGTGCATTACTGGCGATCCAGAATGCACTCAACTCACCGTTGCTGAACGACCGTGACATTCGCGGGGCGAAACGGATTCTGTTGACGATTGCGTCAAGTGAAATCGAAGAGTATGAGGCAACTGTCGATGAGCAGGAAGTTATTGCCAATTACATCATTGAGAAAATCGGTTCTGAAGCCCGTATGTTTAAACTGGGTGCCATTTTTGATAAAAATCTGGGACCTAAACTGCGGGTGACGGTGATTGCGGCTGGTTTTGATACAAACGGTGATATAACTATCCCGGTTACACCGACAGTTGTTGAGCCGGAACCTGAGCCAGAGCCGGAACCTGTTGCAGAAGAAGAACTGGCAATCGCTGAACCGGTAGCTGCTCCGGTTATGATGCATGAGCCGGCACCGCTCGCACAGCAGCCGAAGCCGGTTAACGGGCATCCGGTTATTGAATTAGCCGGTACGAAGCAACCGGTAACCGATACAAACGGTGGTACAAGAATTTATGTACCACAGCCGTCGCCGAAAGGGAACGTTGCACCGCCGGAGCCTGTTCTGAGTGATGTATTTGTACCTGAAGATAAACAGGAGGCAAATGAACAGATTCAGCGTATGCTGGGTTTGTTTATTCAGGCGAAGGGCCGTTATCAGGATTTTGATATGGATACACCGGCTTATTTAAGACATAAGGCCGTGTTGCACGATATGATGCTCGTTCCGGATCATGAGTTGATCCGGATCCGGCTCAATGATTAATAAGATTAACGTAGCGGGTAAAACAGAGAGTAGCGGGTAACAGGAGCCGGGCGGTAAGCACTGGCTCCTGTTCTTTTTTAGCCTGGTCAGAAAGCAATAAACTGCTTCATCTGCGAATGCAGCAATTCGTTATACAGATCATGTTCCAGCCGGTTATCCTTCCAGTATGACCGGATCTGGGCTAGTTTTATCCGTAATGCCAGCGTATTAGACCCCAGGTAGCTGAAAATGTCATTCAGGTGGCTAAGTGCCAGCGCTCCTCCCTGGTGACCCGCAGAGAGCCCTACCAGCGCCATTTTTTTATTCGCCAGCCCGCTCGGATAACTCATACCGTCGATAAATGACTTCAATACGCCCGGAATAGAATTGTTGTATTCGGGAACGATAAACACCATTTTGTGCGCCTTCTCAACAACATCTTTAAAGCGGTTAAAGGCAGGGTTCTTACCCGTGTTTTCGTATAAGGCTGATGACGTAAAATCAGCGGGCAGGCCGCTGAGGTCCATAACCACGCTATCGGCGTGATAGGTAGTCAGCAGGCTATGGTAATAATCAGCAATTTGTCGGGAAAGTGAATTACGGCGGTTTGTTCCGACGATAATCAGAATGGTCTGATCCGTTATCGGATGACTGTCAAAATTGTCCATGTTTCAGTAAAGACCCCAATCTATGAATTAATCTGTACCTGACTTGTTACTTTTGCTGTGATAACAAGCCATAGTCGAATAAGTTCGGGAAATTCATGACGGCAGAACACGTTAAAGAAACAATTTTTGACCTGATGCAGCCGGAACGGGCTGTGCTTCTTGCCCGTTTTTTTAAAACAGGCTCCGGTCAGTATGGTGAAGGTGACCAGTTTCTGGGACTGACAATGCCTCAGCAGCGCCAGATTGCCTATCAGTTTGCGGATTTAGCATTCACTGAAGTGGAGAAGCTTGTACAGGACGAATACCACGAATGCCGGATGGTAGGGCTGGTCATTTGGGTGAATCAGTTCCGCAGCCGGACAACGAGTTCGTATGGCAAAGAAGCGATTTACATGGGCTACCTCGAACACCGGCAGTTTATCAATAACTGGGATCTGGTTGATGTTACCTGTCCGACGATTGTGGGGGGCTATCTGCTTCAGAATGACCGGTCGGTACTGTATGAATTAGCCGCTGAAAATCGCCTCTGGAGTCAGCGGATAGCGATGGTGTCAACGCTGACATTCATTCGCAAAGGGCAGTTTGCCGACACGTTTGCACTGGCTGAACAGTTATTGCCCCACCGGCATGACCTCATTCACAAAGCGATTGGCTGGATGTTGCGTGAGGCTGGCAAAAAAGACGAACTGGCGCTGGAAGAGTTTCTGACCGATCATGTCCGCCAGATGCCCCGCACAACCCTTCGCTATGCCATTGAACGCTTTGAACCGAAACGCCGGAAGGCCTTTCTGGAGATGTAGTATAGCGGGTTGTCTGAAAAAATAAAAGCCTGTGTAATAGCATAAAAGTGTAGAGTTTAGTTACCCCGCGCAGCTCAGGCTCTTTAGTGAATGCTGATAAAAGATTCGTGCAGTTGTCATTACCGGATTAACTATAATTGCTGATCACCTGCGAGGCACCAACCTGAATGGGAGCGGTCAGCCGGAGCTGGCTGCAACTAAAGAAGTAAACATCAAGACTCAGCAGATGGAAATACAGATGAAGTGAAAAAGGTTCTCTTCTTAGTCATAAAACAGATAAATAATGAAAGCAAAGGGGTTACCATTGTTTTTGCCACATAGCTATTTCAATGATAGATTTTTTATCGAATTCTATTATTTTTCCTGTTGGTAATATGTCAATACATTCTTTTATTGTCCGGTCTGTTTTCAATACCTCTCCAGCTATTTTTTGGTTGTCTATTAAATTAGTTATTCTCAAGAAAATTTTTTCATAACCTTCTTCCTGTTCATATTTATCTAAATATGCTATTATTATAGATACTACATGGTTTACTTCTAAATAGTCTGATATGGACTTTCCATCATTATTGACATGGTCATTCAAATGGTCTATTGGTTTATATTTTTGTTTTGTAGAACACACAAGAGGAAATATTAAATATTAATCAATTAATGTAATTATAGTAATTAATTGCTGTGTTCTGTCAATTTCTTAGCAGTTATTATTTTCACTAATCGTTTGAGATGAATGAGTACAATTACTGGCAAAAGCGTCGATACCTATAAAAGCCTGGCAACCATCATAACGCTAATACGGATGATTGCCAGGGTAGCAACGTAACAGCCTATCGCTTCGCCTGTGACAGCAACGGCCGCTGCACCGGTGCCTGAAGCTGATAGGCGCGGATCGGCTGCTGATTGATGCCAAACAACAACGTATTGCCGACACGTAAAACACGCCGCACATCGCCCGTTATCCGGAAACCAGCTTGCGTCTGCGGGATGGCCGCAAAACCGCCCCGCCCGTCGCCTTTGAGCAGCACCCCGTAGTTCGCATCAGAGCGGCCGAAGCGCAGCCGTACCTGATTGGTGTTACCACACAGTAGCAAATCTTTATGGCCGTCCTGATCGTAATCCAGCGGCGTAATAGTAAATACCGGTGATACCTGTGCTGCGAGCGGCAAGGGCTTTTCAGTCAGTTTACCGGCCGTACTGCTCATAAAACAAACTGTCCGGAGCTCATTGGCAGTTAATTTCGAGGCGTCTCTCAGCTCGTCGCTGGTGAAAACATCGGTCAGTGTAGCATTCGAGTAGCTGTCGTAATTCGTGAACCGGTGGCGTAGCATACCAACCTGTTCAAGCAGCTCATCGCGGGTAGGGTGCGGATAGCTTTTGCCCTGAATGTAAAAGCACAGAATAGGGTCAACCTTGCCGTTTTTATCAAAGTCCTTGTAAATCAACTCGGCAGGCTCCTTATCACTGGCCCGGCATTGGGCATTCATACCGTGGTTGCCCACAACCAGATCCGGCCGGCCATCGCCGTTGAGGTCATCGGTTGACAGCGTATTCCACCAGCCCCGATATGGCTTGTCAAAATAGGTATTCGTCTGGTCAGTAAGCTGGTTGTTGGCCCAGCCGAGGACGGTCACCGGCATCCACTCTCCTACTAAAACCAGCTCGGCTTTGCGGTCATTATTCAGATCCGTCCAGGCGGCGTCGGTAACCATGCCGATGTTTGCCAGCATTGGCGCCAGTTTGGCCGTCTGGTCGGTAAACTGCCCTTTGCCGTTGTTGATCAGCAGGTAGCTGCGTGGTGTTTCCGGATAGCGGCCAGGCACCACCCGTCCGCCGACGAACAGGTCGGGCTTTCCATCGCCGTTTACGTCGGTGGCGCGGACGCAGCTTTTACTGGTAAGCATGGCCGGCAAGGCACCGGAGCTTGCCGTAAACTGTCCTTTCCCGTTATTCAGATACAGGTGGTCCTGTAGTTTTGGGTCATTAGGCTGGAGGGTGCCGTAGCCGCCGCTGCATACGTACAGATCAGGAAAGCCGTCGGCGTTGGCATCGAAGAAAAGCGCGTCTGTGTCCTGTCCGCCTTTGCTGGCTTCAAACGCGGGTTGCGGCAGTTTCCGGAACTGATGGTCGGGCTGCTGAATGTACAAACTGCCCGCCTGTCCGGCATTTCCGCCGACAAAAACATCTTCCAGACCATCGCCGTTTACGTCGGCTTTGGTCATGGCAGGGCCGTTAAATGACTGGGCATTTACCAGCAGAATCTGCTGTTTAAAGTCGTTGGAAGGGTCGGCGGGATCGGTATAGGCCAGCGGTGATTTAATTTCGCCGAAGATTGGCTGTGGTCCTGCCGGCGTCTGATAGACAGTCTGTGCGTCTTTTTCCTGCAAAGTCAGCAACTGGTCGGCTTTTACGTTTTTGAGCACTTGCTGTTTCCCGCTGCCCGGCCAGATAATCCGCAGGGAGTCAATGGCCGGGTTACTGCCCAGACCGAGGTGCATCCGTGGCGAGACGCTGGACTGGTAACCGCGGATCGGCATCTGCTCAATGTATTGCTGTTTACCTGCCTGATAAGCCGTTACTTTCGCCCCGATACCCTGGGTGTTGCCGCCCATACCCACCAGTTTGATGGACAGGTAGTGGTGTTTGCGCTCGCGGTTGGTTTCATTCTGGAAAACAAAGGCGGGTTGGTTGGTATTATTCACAATCAGGTCCAGATCACCGTCGTTGTCGAGGTCGGCGTAGGCGGCGCCCGTGCTGTTCGATGCCTGATTCAGGCCCCAGGCTTGTCCTACATTCTCGAAGCGAACCTGAGCGGATGAGTCGGCGCCCAGATTACGGAACATGTAGTTGAGTACATTCGACGCCGGAATTTTATGGACCAGTTCCAGCACATCCTCGCGGCTGAAGTTGGCCGGACGGTTCTGCATGTAGTCGGTCATGTACTTCAGGAAGTCCTGATTGGTGTAATCGCGGACATAGCCATTGGAGATAAACAAGTCCTTCCAGCCGTCGTTATCGTAGTCGGCCAGCAAGGGCGACCAGCTCCAGTCGGTATTTGAAATGCCTGCCATCTGCCCTACTTCGGCAAATAAAGGCGTATTGCCGGGCTTTCCGGCCACCGGTTCTGTCCCGACGTTGAGTTGCAGCATATTACGCATATGCTGATAGTAGAATCCCGACGAAACGGCAAGGTTAAACTTGTCGTAGTTATCCGGTGCCATCAACAGTTTCTGCCGCCGGTTATCTTCAGGAAGCATGTCAAGGGTAAAAATATCGGGTCGGGCGTCGTTGTTAACGTCAGCCACGTCGTTACCCATCGAAAAATGCGACGTGTGCCGGATACTTGATTTTAACTGATTAGTAAACGTCGGGCCGTTGCCGCGGTCGTCGTGGTTATTGATGTAGAGGTAGTCAGGGATGGTGTAGTCATTGGAAATGTAGAAATCCGGCCAGCCGTCACCATTAAAATCCGATACACCCAGACCCAGACCGTAGCTCAGGACCGAGCTGCTGATGCCGGCTTTTTCGGTAACGTCATCAAAATGATTCCCCATATTCCGCAGCAACCGTACGCCGATTTCCGGATTGCTGCGCTGCATCAGGGCCGCGGTCGGCGCAGGATCTAATACCGGCAATAAACGCGGGTTATGGTTAAGCATAAACAGGTCCAGATCGCCGTCACGGTCATAGTCGAAGAAGGTTGCCTGCGTGGTCTGGCCGGGCAGAGCCAGTCCCCATGCCATGGTCTGGTCCGAAAAGTGCGGCACGCCCTGTGCGTCGTTCCCGTCGTTTATAAAGAGCTGAGGTGTACGTTTGAAGGGAGGCATACTGCCTGAATAACAGACAAACAGGTCAAGACGGCCGTCGGCATTCACGTCGGCCATCGAAACGCCGGTACGCCACGGCCCTTCGCGGCCGGCAACACCCGCCGCACCGGTTATGTCAGCAAACTTCATCTGTCCCTTATTGAGATACAGCTGATTCGGGACCATGTTGCCGCTGAAATAAATATCATCTAATCCGTCGTTGTTCAGATCGCCAACGGCAACCCCGCCCCCATTGTAGAAATATTCGTATATCAGCACATTGGTATTAACGCCTTCGGTCAGGTTGTTGGCGAAGGTAATACCGGTCTGTTCCGGCGATAAAGAGGTGAAAAGAGGCGATGTATTATCGGATGATTTATCGGCGGACTGACAACCAACCAGACCCAGCGCAATGAGCAACAGGCCTGAACAAATACGGAGTTTCACAAATAATGAGCTTAGGGTATACTACTAGTCAACAAAAATAGGGTGGTTGGAGCAGGCAAAAAAGCATGCCCGCTCCAACCACCCCATAATATACTATTATTAGTTGTATCCCGGGTTCTGAACTAACTTATTATTCCGGTTCACTTCGTCACGGCTGATCGGCAGGAAGTAGATTTTATCATCCCACTTCCGGTTTTCCTTGCCCGTGCCCAGATCCTGAACGCTGTAGCTATAGGTATAGTTGTCTTTGCTATACTTATAGGTGGTTACTGTTTTCCCCGCCTTGAGCTTACCGGTGATTACAATAATCTTCGCCTGTTTACCCAGTGCTGTCGGAGCGATCATCCAGCGGCGGACATCGTAAAAGCGCTGATCTTCGAACAACATTTCGACGTTCCGTTCATTCTGATACCGGGTAACCAGCGCTGCGCCGGATTCTGTAATGGCCGGCATACCAACGCGGTAGCGTACCCGGTTGATCCATGTTTTGGCTTCGGCTTCTTCGCCCAGTGCCAGACAGGCTTCTGCGTAGTTCAGCACAACCTCGGTAAAGCGGATCTGAATCGAAGGCACTTCCTGACGGATATTCATATCGACCAGGGCTGGATCCGGATCCATGAACTTCCGGATGCCATAGCCTGTCCAGGTACCGTTCCAGTTTTCGATGGTACTGTTGCGGGTGTCCAGACCGGCATAAGGCGTGGTTGCCCCGCCACCGGTTCCGACTTCGTAGAAGCCCATCTGAATCTGACCGGCCGGGTCAATACCGGCTCCGTCCGGCGTACGTGGTTTCCACTGCGCACCGTCGTACAGGATAGATGCGTAGAAACGAGGGTCACGGTTTTCGTAAGGTGAGCTTGCGTGAGCCGGGTTGTTCCAGTCAAATTTAGTACCGTCCATCATCTCATAGCTATCGACCAGCTGCTGGGTTGGCTGGCTGGATGTCCAGCCATGATAGCCGTTCGGCATGTTGTTGCGCGGATACCACGAGCCCCAGTCATCAGGAGAAGCCCGGATGTAATACTTCAGGAAAATACCGTCGGTTTCACCGCCGTTGCGTGAGAGGTACAGGTTGATGTAATTCTGCTGACCGTCGGCGGCTGTTGTCGGACTGGTCATATTCAGTTTGTACCCGTACTTATTCAGATCCATAACCGCTTTAGCGGCGTCTTTGGCTTTCTGCCAGCGTGTTTTGCGGTCGCCGCTGGTGTAGCCCAGCAATTCAGGTTTACTGAAGCCGGCAATAACGCTTGATTTCGCTTTAGCCGTCGGAATGTCGTGCAGGTCGCTGGCAGCATAGAGCAGAACACGGGCTTTCAGCGCCATGGCGGCTCCCTGTGTGGCACGGCCGGCATCCAGCGTTTTCCCCTGAAGCAGTAAGGCAGCAGAGTCCAGATCACTGACAATCGCATTTACACATTCTTCGTAGGTATTACGGGCGATACCAAAGTCCGGATTATCCAGCGTATAGGCTGATTTAATGATCGGAACACCACCGTAGTAGCGCAGCAGCTGATTGTAATAATAACCACGCAGGAAATACATTTCGCCTTTCATGCGGTCAGAAACGGTCTTATTATCAAATTTAGGTTTCGCTAAATTAGCGAGGGCAATATTGGCGGCACGAATACGCTGGTACATGTTACTCCACTCCATTGTATTCTTGATATTACCTAAGTTTGACGGACTCACGTTGGCTTCGTTCACATCTTGTTTACCGAAGCTGTACAGCGCGTTGTCGGTCTGGCAGTCCATACTCATCTGATCCAGAATCCCGTCCCGGATTCCGTTATAGACGTCGTTAATAAAGGCTTCCGAAAGTGCCTGATCCCCCCAAACCGCATCGCCGGATACTTTGTCAAGCGGCTTTGTGTTCAGAAAGTCAGAGTTACAGGCGTTAAGGGTTACTGCTACGACCAGAAGCAACAAACAATAATTTATAATAATATTCTTCATGAGATTCAGATGGATCGTTTAGAAACTAACTGACAGGCCGGTATTTAACAGACGCGACTGCGGGTAGTACTGTGCACTGCCGCTGGTTGATTCCGGGTCGAAAAGGCCCTTCATTGTCGGTGAATACGTGAGCAGGTTCAGGCCGCTGACATAAACCCGCAGGTTGTTCAGGCCAATCCGGCTGGATAAAGCGGTTGGCAGCGTATAACCAAATTCCAGGTTTTTCAGACGGATGTAGTCTGTGCTTTTCAGCCAGTAGGTATTACCGTTTGAGAAGTACTGATTGCTCCGGTCAACAATACGCGGATCCTTGGTGCTTGGGTTGTCAACGGTCCAGCGGTGGTCATAGCTCCATTGCAGGAAGTTACCGATCGTACCTGATTCAGTCTGCAGGAAGATCTGTCCGCCGGTTGATGCCTGGAAGAGTAAGCTCAGGTCAAAGTTTTTCCAGCGCAGGTTGGCGTTAAGACCACCCTGGAAACGAGGCTGGTTGTTGCGGTCGGCCCGCACGCGGTCGTCACCATTGATTTTACCATCGCCGTTGATGTCTTTCAGGCGCATATCGCCGGGACGCAGTACGCTGGCACCTACACCGCTGTAATCCACTTTGTTGGCGTCAATGTCGGCCTGTGTCGAGAAGATACCGTCATACTGGTACATCAGTGTACCGTTTGCCTGATTCGGGTCGTTTACGTTGGTCGGAATCGGCTTGCCGGTTGACCGCTGCCATTCCGGAGCACCCGGTGTTTCGTCCCAGAACGTAATCTGGTTTTTCGCGTAACCGCCATTCACGCTGACACTGTACTTCAGCTGGCCGGCCTGACCGTTGTAGCCCACCCGGAATTCATAGCCTTTGTTAGTCACCTTACCGATGTTGGTTGCCGGCAGTGTCATACCTGTTGTTTGCGGAATAGAAGCACTTTTCCGCCACAGGATGTTTGAGCGCTTGTTCTGGAATACGTCGAATTCGAAGAAAATCTTGCCGTTCAGCGCCGAGCCTTCCAGACCGATGTCTGAGTTGTTGGCCACTTCCCAGGTCAGGGTTGTATTCGGTACACCGTTTTCATACAGTGTCTGCGCTACCTGACCACCCATTACATAACCCCAGCTGGAGTTCACTACGTCGCCGTAGGCATAGGTTGGCAGGTAATCGTATTCACGCAGAGAGCCATTGAAATACACCTGGTCGTTACCCAGCTGACCCCATGACGCCCGTAGTTTCAGTGAGCTGATAGCCGGTACGCTCTTCTTGAAGAAATTTTCTTCCGAAATACGCCAGCCGGCTGTTACGCCGGGGAAGAAGCCCCAGCGGCTGGCCGCAGGGAACATATACGAACCGTCATACCGCCACAGGAATTCGGCGAGGTACTTTTCTTTATAGTTATAACCGGCCCGACCAAAATAGCTCATCCGCGCGCGTTCCCAGGCGGCGGTTGTGTTGCTGTTTTTCTCGGCGTTACCACCCGCAAAGAGCTGATCAATGGCGGTTGACGCGAAATATTTACGATAAGCCGAGAAGCCGTTTGAGTTGGCGCGCTCCTGCGTAATACCGGCTAACAACGTGATGGCATGGTTACCCGCAAAGGTGTGATCGTAAGACAGGATACCGGATAACAGTGAGTTGAACTGATCGTTTGTGTATTGATTCAGGGTTGCCTGCGCCGGACCTTTCGCTACTTTCTGCAGAATCGGCTGCTTGTTGGCATCGTATGAGGTATAATCCCAGCTGTAGACATACCATGGTGTCTGCCAGGTTTTTCCCTGCTGGATGTATTTATCAAGGGCAACGCTGCCGGTAAACTTCAGACCTGGTACCCATGGGTTGGTAATATTCACACTGGCGTTGCTCTGCACATAATACCGGGTGTCTTTATTGTAGCCGGTTGCGCTGGTAGTTACCAGTACGGGCTGCTGACCGTTTTCGATGTCCGGAGCCGGCAGACCATTCGGCCAGAACGCAGGCTTATTCGGATAACCGCGCATCAGCATCCGGAAAATAGACCCGGCATCGACCGTCGGGAAGAAGCGGTTTTCCTGACGACCTACTACGCCGACAACCGTATTAATGTATTTGTTGACTTTAGCATCCAGATTGAGGCGGAAGTCATACTGCTTGTAGCCGGTTGCCGAGTTTTTGTAATAACCATCCTGATTCTGGTAGTTAGCCGAAGCGAGGTATTTGATATTTTCGCCGCCGCCGACCAGTTGCAGGGTGTGGCGTGTCTGAGGCGACCATGTTTTCAGTGCTGCCCCAAACCAGTCGGTATTCGGGTGGCCCCACGGGTCTGAACCGTCCTGGAATTTTTTGATGTCATCCGGCGTAAAGGCCGCTTTGGCAATGGCACCGTTGTCGGGGCGGGTATAGCTGCCTGTTGCCTTAAAGGCTGCGGATGCATCTTTCCAGTACTGCGACGGCAGGTTATAGAGGTTAATTTCGTTGTTCAGCTCAGCATATTGTGCCGCTGACGCCATTTTAGGGATAACGGTTGGCTGCGAAAAGCCCTGGTTGAAGCTATATGAAATTTCCGGTTTTCCTGTCTTGCCGCGTTTGGTCGTCACGAGGATAACCCCGTTGGCCGCCCGTGAACCATAGATAGCTGCCGAGGCATCTTTCAGGACCGAAATGCTTTCGATATCGTTCGGGTTCAGGCGGTCAATACCACCGGCACGGGCCGGAACACCGTCAATAACGATGAGCGCATCATTGTTCCCGAGCGTGTTTGAGCCACGGATCCGGATAGCCGATCCGTCATAACCAGGCTCACCGCTTGCATTGGTGGCAATAACGCCCGGCATCCGGCCGGCAATGGAGTTACTCAGGTTCACGGCCGGTGATTTTACGAGGTCACCGCCCTTGACGGTGGCTACTGCACCGGTTACGGTTTCCTTTTTCTGTTCGCCGTAACCAACCACCACTACTTCATTCAGCATCCGGTCATCAGATGCCAGTGTAACGTTGATTTCTGTCTGGCCATTCATCGGAATCTCCTGCGTAGTGAAGCCGATGAACGAGTAGACCAGCGTACCACTCCGGTTCGGTACATTCAGCGAGTAGGTACCTTGCGCTGACGAAATGGTGCCTACTGATGTGCCTTTAATGACAATACTTACCCCCGGCAGTGCGATTCCTTGTGCATCAACGACCTTACCGGAAATCTTCGTCTGCGCAAATGCCCCCACTGACGTAAGCAGCAAAAACAGAAACAGAGCGCGTGCCATGAGCCGTAATGAAGCCGGGGCATGTGAAGAGGCGCCATTTCTGCGGGTCGGCAAGACCCTCTGGCATGTACATGTTTTTTGCATAAGCTTTGTTTTGGTATTAATTAACTGGTACTGGGTATAAGAAACTGTTTTCAAGAGACTGGTATGGATGTCTTCAGATATGGTGTGCCGGATGTTGCACTTGCTGTCGGGTATTATCAGAGAAGGGATGTGTTGAAGAAGGAGGATAGATAGATTTAATTTGACTGAATTTGTTTCGCAGGGGTTATTGCAAATTTATGTTGGTATAACACAATTAGGCGAGGGGCTAAATGATCAATATAGGGGGGTAAAATGACCACTCCGGTAGCTTTTAAAAGAAATAAACGCACAGGCCGTTAACGATTTATTAGGTTCATAGTCAGTTACATTTATCCACTTGACGATTACTCACCATATATGGAAAAAATGTTTACTTGTAGACTGGTCGTTATTCTTTTCTTTTCAGGGCTGTATGTATGTGGATTTGCCCAGACGGATCCGGTACAGTTCCGGTTTGAACACCTTACGGTTAATGAAGGATTGTCGCACAGCGATGCTATGGCAGTTGTTCAGGACCAGCAGGGGTTTATCTGGGTGGCTACCAATAAAGGCATTGACCGCTATGACGGCTACGAAATAAAACCCTATCTGCTGCCGATTGATAATGAAAACGGGCTTTCTAATAACCGTGTGCGGTCGCTGCATGTCAGTCCGGAAGGAACGTTATGGGCTGGTACGGAAGGCGGCGGCCTGAATGTTTATAACCTGAATCAGGACCGGTTTATGTGTTTACACATGAAACCCGGTACGGCAGGCAGCGACCTCCTGCAACTAGTAAACCAGTCTGAAATTGCGGCGCTGGCGGTGGATAGTCAGGGGCGCGTATGGGCCGGAACCAGGCAGCATGGGGTGTTTATTGTTCAGGCGGGCACGGACGGTGAGGTGCAGTGGATTAAGCAGATTAAACTGGCCACGCCCCGAAGCCGTTTTTGTGAAATCACGGATCTCATTATTGATAAGGCAGGCACGGTCTGGATTGCAGCGGCAAGAGACGGGCTTTTTACCATACCTGCCAGGCAGCCCGATGCAGTAGCCGGTGTGGTTACGGCATTTACCGGAAAATATGTACGGGCCCTGGCACCTGACCGGCAGAACGGCTTGTGGGTAGCGACCGATAGCCAGGTGATGTGGATGCCGGCCGGTACGCGGGCCAAACAGGTTGTTGATCCTTTTGTGTTGCCGCAGACGTTCCGCAGTATCGACTGTCTGCACCGGGATTCGTTCGGCCGGTTGTGGATTGGGACCAATTTCGGTTTATTGATGCTGCCGGTACAGGTGCAGGAGGGCAAAATGCCGGTTGTGACCGATAAAGTAACGACCTATCTGCCATTGGATACCGATCCGTTCAGTATTAACTCCGGCCGGATTCACTGCATTTTTGAAGACCGGTTTCAGGTGCTCTGGCTGGCGGCGTCGGCAGGTGGACTCAACAAAATTGATCTGCGCCAAAAGCCGTTCGGGCATCTGTCCCGCCAGCCAAGCCAGCAGCCTACGCTGGCCAATAACTACATCAATGCCTTATATAAGGAAGATGCCAGAAACCTGCTCTGGATTGCTACCCGCAACGGAATTTCCAGCTACGACCTTACGCACAAGGTGTATCAGAATTATTTCAGCCGCCCGTTGCCGGGAAACGTGACCGGTATGGATGTTGCCTGCATTTTTCAGGATACTGACAGTACGCTGTGGTTTGGTACGCAGAATGACGGGTTGCTTGCGCTGCGCCGCCGGCATGGGCAGGTCCGGTTCACAACCTACAATCCGCAGGGGGATCTGTTTCAGGAGGTCGAAAGCATAGTCGAAGATAAATTCGGTACCATCTGGACCGCTACCTTTGATCATGGCCTGACGCGTCTGGATCATGAAGGCAAGGTGCTGGCGACCTATACCATGCAGAATAGCGGCTTGCCAACGGATCGCTTTACATTCTTACTCTATGATAAGCCCACAAACATTCTTTGGGCCAGTACGCAGAATGCCGGTGTGCTGAAACTGAAGGTATGGCCTGACAAAATTGAAGTACTCCGGCAGTTTAAGCATGATACGCATGATCCGGGCAGTTTACGGGTTAACTATGCCTGGCCCCTGCTCAAAGACCGGCATGGCGTTATCTGGGTTGGCACCATTGGCGGTGGTCTGCACCGGATTGTGACCGGCAAAGATGGCCGGGAAGTGGTCAGCCGATGCACGTCATGGTTGCCCGACAGTGATGTTGAGAGTATTCTGGAAGACAACGAAGGTAACCTCTGGCTGGGAAGCGAAGGCCTGATCCGCGTGAATACGGCCACACACCGGGTACTGCGGTATAATGTTGCCGACGGTATTCAGAGTAATTCGTTTAAAATCGGGGCGGCCTGCCGGGCCAGCGACGAAACGCTGTTTTTCGGCGGCATCAACGGCATTACCTTTCTGAAGCCCTGCCTGATTCAGTCGAACCCTTACCCGCCCTTTGTGCAGTTAACGGGGTTTGCCATTCAGAACCAGCCGGTTCATGTCGGGCAGGAAATTAACGGCAGGGTACTGGTCCGGGAGTCGCTTAACCACACGCAGGGGCTGGAGATCAAGGACAATGAAAATGACTTTTCCGTCTCATTTGTCGGCCTGAATTTTGCCAATCCCCAGAAAAACCATTACGCCTATCAGCTGGTCGGTTATAACGACAAATGGATTCCGCTTTCGGCCAACCAGCGTACAGTCAGTTTTACCAACTTACCGGCCGGTGATTACACCTTTCAGGTAAAAGCCGATAATGGCGAAGGTGTCTGGACACATAAGCCCGCTACACTGCAACTGACAATTTTGCCGCCCTGGTGGAAAACATGGGTGGCCTACGCAATCTACACCCTGGTGCTGATCACCGTTTTGCTGCTGGCCCGGCATATTCTGCTGCGGCAGCAGGCACTGGAAAATAAGGTGGCTTTCGAGCATTTTCAGTACGAAAAGGAAAAAGAGTTAAGCCACCTCAAACTGGAGTTTTTTACCCACGTATCGCACGAAATCCGTACGCCACTGACGCTGATTCTGGGGCCGATGGAAGAACTCGCGGCATCGGCCTGGAAATTCAACGGCATGAAAGATAAGGTGCTGCTCGTTCATCAGCAGACCCGCCGGTTGCTGTCGCTTATTAACCAGCTACTGGACTTCCGTAAGATGGAGTCGCAGCAGATCGCCTTGCAGGCCTCGCAGCATGATATTATTCCGTTTGTGACAGAGCTGTTTCTGATGTTTCAGCTGAAAGCAGAAGAACAGCGGCTGCACTATACGATTGATGTTCCGCCGGCTATTGTGCCTGTATATTTTGACCGGAACAAACTTGAGGTGGCCATCATCAATGTGCTGTCGAATGCACTCAAATACACACCGGCAGAACGGGGCGTACACCTGCGGGTGGTTGCTGTCGGAGATCCGTCGCAGGATGCCCGTTATGACGAGCAGCGTAAACTACAGACCAATTTTCTGGAAATCGTGATTGTGGACGAAGGGGTTGGTATAAAACCGGAAGAGCTGGAAAAAGTCTTTGATGTATATTATCAGGCCTCGCACTCGGCCTCGATGCGGGTGGTCGGGACCGGTATCGGGCTCTCGCTGGTAAAGCAGTTTATTGAGCGGCATGGCGGCGAGGTGCAGCTTACGAGCCGGATCAACGCCGGCACTACGTTTACCATACGCCTCCCCTTCGGAAAGCAGCACCTGACACCGGCTGATTTACTGACGCAGGAAACGTATCCGTCGCCGGCGGCGCTTGTACCGGCCGATCACGCGTTTATTGTGGACCCATCGGTGCTGATGCCGGCTAGCCTGCGTTTGCTGATTGTCGAAGATAACAGTGATGTCAGGGAGTATATTACGCAGCTGTTTGCGGCAAAATTTGACGTACATACCGCCGCCGATGGCCTGGAGGGCTGGGAGAAAGCTACCCGGCTTGTACCGGATCTGATCATCAGCGACATCATGATGCCGCAAAGCGACGGCCTTGAGTTGTGTAAGAAAGTAAAGCAGGAGCCTAAAACCATGCATATCCCAGTGCTGCTGCTGACGGCGCGGGCGGCGGTTATTCATGAGATTGAAGGGCTGGAGCTGGGGGCCGATGAATACATAAGTAAGCCGTTTAACCCCGATGTGCTGACCGCCAAAGTCAATACGCTGGTGTATAACCGCTTAAAAATCCGGCAGTATTATCAGCAGAAAATATTGCTGGAACCCACCGACATCAGCATTCCGGACGGCGACAGGGTGTTTCTGGAAACAGCCATGGCTATTGTCGAAAAGAATCTGATGGAGCCTGATTTTTCAGTCCAGGAGCTGGTAAAGGCCATGGCCATGAGCCGGTCGGTTTTTTACCGGAAAATCAAGAGCATTACAGGGCAGTCAGTTGTAGAATTTATTAACGATATCCGGATGAGACGGGCCGCTAAATTGCTCATCTCCAGCCAGCTCAGGGTGTTTGAGGTATGTACGCTGGTAGGGCTTGAAGACCTGAAATATTTCCGTAAGGCTTTTCAGCAGGTGCATGGCGTATCGCCTTCGGAATACGCCAGAAAACACCGGGCCGAAAAAGAGATGCAGCCTGCCGGTACCGACTAACAGAAAACAAAAACACGTTTGCCGTTCAGGGCGTTTTTCTGTAAATTAGCCAGATTACAAACGCGACTAATGAACTTCAGACTCACATCAGAATTTGAACCAACCGGCGATCAGCCCAAGGCGATTGCGGAGTTGGTAAAAGGCATAAATGAACGGGAGCCGGCACAGGTCTTACTGGGCGTTACGGGGTCCGGCAAAACGTTTTCTGTGGCTAATGTTATCGCTCAGACTAACCGGCCCACGCTTATTCTGAGTCATAACAAAACACTGGCCGCCCAGCTTTACGGCGAGTTTAAGCAGTTTTTTCCCGATAACGCGGTCGAATACTTCATCAGCTATTACGATTATTACCAGCCGGAAGCCTACATCGCCACCACGAATACCTACATCGAAAAGGACTTAGCCATCAATGAGGAGATTGACAAACTGCGGCTCGCCGCCACGTCGGCCCTCATGAGCGGCCGCCGCGATGTGATCGTGATTGCGTCAGTGTCCTGCATCTATGGTATGGGTAATCCGGAGGAGTTCAAAAGCAATGTGGTGCGCATCGGTGTCGGCGAAATCATGAGCCGTAACCACTTCCTGCACCGGCTGGTCGAAATCCTGTATAGCCGGACTGAAGCCGAATTTCAGCGCGGAAACTTCCGGGTTAAAGGCGATACGGTCGATGTCTACGTAGCCTACGCCGATTTTGCGTACCGCATTATTTTCTTCGGCGATGAGATTGAAACCATCCAGCGGATTGATCCGGCGACGGGCAAGAAAATCTCCGAAGAACGGATGGTCGCTATTTTCCCCGCCAACCTGTTCGTAACCGGCCGTGAGACCCTGAACCGCGCCATTTACGAGATTCAGGACGATCTGGTAGCCCAAATCCGCTATTTCGAAAAGGACTTCCGCGAAATGGAAGCCGAACGCATCAAGGAACGGACGGAGTTCGATCTGGAAATGATGCGGGAACTGGGCTACTGCTCGGGTATCGAGAACTATTCACGATACTTCGATCAGCGCAAACCCGGACAACGCCCGTTCTGCCTGCTCGATTATTTCCCGGACGACTACCTGCTCGTTGTTGACGAAAGTCACGTAACGATGCCGCAGATTCGGGCCATGTGGGGCGGTGACCGCTCCCGAAAGGAGTCGCTGGTCGATTACGGCTTCCGGTTGCCGTCGGCGCTGGATAACCGGCCGCTGACGTTTCAGGAGTTTGAGGAGCTGGCCGGACAAACCATTTTTGTCTCGGCAACTCCGGCGGATTACGAGCTGCGCCGCAGCGAAGGCGTGGTTGTTGAGCAGTTAATCCGGCCGACTGGCCTGTTAGACCCCGAAATTCAGGTGCGGCCAAGCCTGAACCAGATCGACGACCTGCTCGAAGAAATTGATGCGCGGATAAAACGGTCGGAGCGCGTATTGGTGACGACCCTGACCAAACGGATGGCCGAGGAACTCAGCAAATACCTGGATCGGGTGGGCATCAAAACGCGGTATATTCACTCAGAAGTCAAAACGCTTGAGCGGGTCGAAATCCTCCGTGATTTGCGGCTGGGCAATTTCGACGTACTGGTCGGCGTAAACCTGCTGCGCGAAGGACTCGACTTACCGGAAGTGTCGCTGGTCGCCATTATGGACGCCGATAAGGAGGGCTTTCTGCGCGACATCCGGTCGTTGATTCAGACCATTGGCCGGGCCGCACGGAATGCCAACGGCCGGGTGCTGATGTATGCCGATACGATTACCAAATCCATGCAGAAAGCCATTGACGAAACCAACCGCCGCCGTGCAATTCAGATGGCCTACAACGAGGAACACGGCATCACGCCGACTACCGTACTGAAGTCGCGGGAGGCGATTATGGGCCAAACGAAAGTAGCCGATGTGAAACCGTTGAATAAACACTATTACGTTGAACCGGAAGAAATCCGGATTGCGGCCGATCCGGTGGTGCAGTACATGGGTAAAAATGATCTGGAACTACTGATTAAGGAGACCCAGACAAAAATGGAAAAGGCCGCCAAAGAACTCGACTTTATGGAAGCAGCCCGTCTGCGCGACGAACTGTTCCAGCTTCGGGAGCGGCTCAAAAAACAATAGACAACGGCTGGCTGGCGGGTGTTGAGGTGATCCTGTCGCTGACATTTGCCAGCCCGCTGCCTGATTGTGGTCATAGTTCTCCCCCGGCGGGTCCGTTACTTTTGATAATCTTCATTAAGCATCAATAGTTATGGATACCGCCCTACTGCAAAAATACAACGTTCCCGGACCCCGCTATACCAGCTACCCGACGGTTCCCTACTGGAATAAAACCGCCCCGACGGCATCGGAATGGCTGCAAACCGTATCGGATACGTTTGCGGCGACGAACAGCACGGATGGCATCAGCCTGTATGTTCACCTTCCTTTTTGCGAAAGCCTGTGTACGTATTGCGGCTGTAACACACGGATTACGGTAAATCACCGCGTCGAAGAGCCGTATATCTATGCCGTGCTGACGGAATGGGCCATGTACCGGTCGCATTTCAGCGAAACGCCTAAAATCCGGGAGCTGCATCTGGGCGGCGGAACACCGACATTTTTCAGCGCCGAAAACCTGCGCCGGTTAATTGAAGGGCTGCTGGCCGGGTCAGAGATCCACGAAAAGGCCTGTTTCAGTTTTGAAGCGCACCCCGGCAATACGACCGACGAACACCTGCAAACGCTTTATGACCTTGGCTTTCGCCGGGTCAGTGTAGGGGTGCAGGATACCAATCCGCTTGTTCTTGAATTGATCAACCGCCACCAGACCTATGAGCAGGTCGAACACCTGATGCTGAAAGCGCGGGAAATCGGCTATACATCCGTTAATATCGACATGGTGTATGGGTTACCGCAGCAGCGCGTCTGCTCCATGACCCAGACCATTATGCATATCACCAACCTGAAACCAGACCGGCTGGCCCTGTACAGTTATGCACACGTTCCGTGGGTGAAACCAGGGCAGCGCCGGTTTTCGGAACAGGATCTGCCGGACGCGTCGAAAAAACTGGCGATCTACGAGACCTGCCGCAACTGGCTGGAATTGTTAGGGTATCAGGAAATCGGTATGGACCACTTTGCACTGGCAACAGACAGTCTGTCTGAGGCGGAAAAAAGCGGTAAGCTGCACCGGAATTTCATGGGTTATACCGACACACCGACGAAACTGCTGATCGGGCTCGGTGCTTCATCAATCAGCGACAGTTGGGGGGCTTACTTACAGAATGCCAAATCGGTCGAAGCCTATTACGAGCGCCTGCGCGACGGGCAGTTCCCGTTCTTTAAAGGCCATTTGCTGACAGAAGACGATCTGGTAATCCGGAAACATATTCTGAACCTGATGTGCCGTTTTGAAACCAGCTGGATGGAGAAAGAGATGCAGTCGGAAGGGCTTTACGAAGGCCTGCACCGGATTGAGGAACTGGAAGCTGACGGCCTGATTGAGGTAGAGCCGTATCGCCTGCGGGTGACGCCGAAAGGCCGGTCGTTTGTCCGGAATGTTTGCATGGCCTTCGATGCCCGGTTGTGGGAAAACCTGCCGGAAACGACACTATTCAGCCAGACTGTATAGGAAAATGTAGATAAACAGGAGATAAAAAGGGTAGACAGCGGTTGGCTTCTACCCTTTTTTGTCTGTTCAGGCAATCTGTTCAGCCACGGCATTCGGTACGGAAACCGGCTGGGGAATATCGACAATAAACTCAGTGCCCTCATTGACCTGGCTGTTAAACGAAACGCCTCCGTTCATCAGCCTGACATAACTGCCGACAATGTGCAGGCCAAGGCCGGTACCGGCAATATTGCCCGCGTTGCTGGCGCGGAAGAACCGCTCAAACAAATGCCCCTGGTCTTCGGGAGGAATGCCGATGCCCTGGTCCCGGATCGCAATCCGCAGGGCCTGTGCGTTAATGTCGGCCCGCAGGGTTATGGCTGACTGCGGCGGTGAATACTTAATGGCATTCGATAACAGGTTGAACAAAATATTCCGGACCAGCGCCGGATCAATGTATACCTGGTCGGTGCTGACCGGCCGCCGGATGCTGTATGTAACGTCAAAGGTCTGCCCCGGCCTGGCAATTTCCTGCATTTGCGGAATTACCTGCTGAATCACCGCCGACAGGCTGGTCCATACCGGCTGGCAAACCACCTTCCCTTCTTCCAGTTTACTGACCGACAGAAAATCGTTCAGAATATCGTTGAGGTGTTTGACCGACGATTGAATGCGGGTAATGTGTTTATCGCGCTTGACGGTTTCCTGCATATCTGCGTATTTCTGGACCAGCGAAAGCGACGAAAGCACCGTAGCGAGCGGCGTCCGGAATTCATGCGACGCCAGCGAAATAAAGTTGGACTTCATGCGGTTCAGATCCATTTCCCGCTGAAGCGCATGGTGCAGTTCCTCCTTGGTATGTTCGAGCTTCTGAATCGCTTCTTTCAGGATCAGTGTACGGTCTTCGACTTCCTGTTCGAGCCGGTTGTTGTATTCGCGCAGGTGAGTTTCGGCCTGTTTCCGGACGGTAATGTCGATGATAAACGCAATGACAAAGCTGCCCTGTGAATTCTGAAAAGGACTCAGGCTGATTTCAATCGGAAACGCCGAGCCGTCTTTCCGCTGCCCGAACAAATCACGGCCCTTACCCATGCGGCGCGGTGAGGCGTGGGCGAAAAATTCAGTACGGTGATTCCGGTGCAGTCCCTGATGCGTGTTTGGTATTAAAACTTCAACCTCCTGACCCAGTAACTCGCCGGGCCCGTACCCGAATAATTGCTCAGCGCTCGGATTGATTTTAACAATTTGACCTTTGTTATCGGTAATCAACATTCCCTCAGTGGCAAATTGAAATACCGCTTCGGCCTGATTTAGTATGTCCATTTCGCTGGAAAAGCCGGATGAATTTGGTTCGTTCTGGAGCATGGCAACTTACAGGGTTTGAGGTTCAGACGGTATGACAAGCGTCATAAACAGCAGAAATACGTTCTGAGAAAGCCAAAATTACGACTCCGGACCCATAAAATCAGAGAAAGGACTGATAAAACTCATATTTCGGGGTTCGGAAAAAAACGAAGTTTGAATCAACGATCAGGCGTATCCCTGATAAGTCAAAGGGAGGGAAAAACGAGGAGTGTATGCAGCCAATACGAGTATATCCAGACATGAAATGGCGCGACCTGCAACAGGTGTTTAACGATTTATTTCCCTATCTGCGGCTTGAAGTAGAATCCGGAAATAAATTATTCATTGACCGGCCGCTGGCAGCGATCAGCCGGTTAACCGTGCCCAATAGTTTTGACATCGTTCCGGATATGACCGTTGACGAACTGGAGATGGCGTTTCAATATAAAATGGGGCTGCCGTGCAGAGTATTACGTCGATCCGGATACACGTGGCTTGAAACTGCCTATACCAGGCGATGGAGCCTTGAGCGCCAGAATGATAAAGGTGCAGAATTATCGAGAGACCTTAGGTAAAGATTCCGGCAGGGATCCGCGGGGAGACCTGCCGGAATACATAAGGTTATGAGGTTACTTTCTTAAAGGCATCAACAAACGTTTTCATTTCGTCCATTGTCCCGATACTGACCCGGCACCACGACTGGCCGCCGAAGGTTCTGGTCTGAATACCAACGCCGTTAGCAAACATCTGGTTTTCAAACGTCTTTGGTTTCATGCGGATCGGAAACAGCATAAAGTTGGTGTACGACGGAACTACTTCATAGCCCATGGCGGTCAGTTCCTTTGTCGTGTACTCACGCGCTTTGGCGTTTTCGGTCCGGCAGTGGCTCTGCCAGTCAAGGTCCTTAAAGCTGGCAATACCGGCCATCAGGGTGGCAATGCTGATGCCAAACTCACCGGTCGTGTATTTTTCAAGTGTTTTCAGCGTATCCGGCTGAGCAATTACATAGCCCAGACGAATACCGGCAAACCCGTGAATTTTAGAGAACGTCCGGGCCAGAATTACATTTTTACCTTCGGCCACCAGCTTGCCGAGCTGCGGGCGGTCGCCCGGTTCAAGGAAATCAATGTAGGCTTCGTCAATAAATACCGGAACGGTCGGCGAAACCTCCTGCGCGAAAGCTGCCAGTTCGGCCGGTGGTACGATGGTACCGGTCGGGTTATTCGGATTGCAGATATAGGCCAGTTTGGTATCGGCGTTGATTTTGGCCTTCATCGCGGTCAGATCATACTGATACGTTTTGGTTAGCGGCACACTGACGATTTTGCCTTTAAACGTCTCCGTTTTATCAAGCAGGTCATCGTAGGTCGGGCGGCTGGTCACCACAGTACCGCTGTTAGCCGCAAAGTGCATGGCTGTGATCAGCAGTACTTCCGACGAACCAGGGGTCAGCATGATGTTTTCGGGCTTCACACCTTCTTTGTCGGCGATCAGCTTTTTCATTTCATCAAATTCTTCCCAGGCATAGCGGTTGCCGATATCAATAGCTTTGATGAGGGCCTCGCGGGCTTTTTGGGAGATACCGAGCGGGTTCTCGTTGGCAAACAGCCTCGCTTTCAGCTTGGGCATAGCGCCGGTCTGCAACGGAGCAAACTCATCGACCATCGGCATACTTGGGGCTTCGGTCGATGGCAGGGCATTGGCCATCGCAGGCGTCAGGTTGGTAAGCAGGGGAAGGCTGGCCGCCAGCAGGCTGCTCGAACGCAGCCAGTCACGACGGGAAACAGGAGAATTTGTGTTCATGCCGTAAGGTAGTTGATGATTGGATTTCAGGTCTAAAACGGTTGTTATTCAATACGTTCCTAATTTACACCCAAACCCTGAAAGAGCCAAATACCTTTCCGTAATCGGTAGTATTTACTAACCCGGTTACTTTTGTGAAGAAAACTAACTCGTATACCTATTTTTCACGAATGACGACGAATCGTTTTACCGGCCCAATGCGTTTGGCCACTTTGCTTGTCGCGCTGGTTATGATGTCAGCTGCCTTTATTAATCGCCCGAAACGGGTCGTTTTCTTCGGGGACTCCATCACGCAGGCAGCCGTTAAGCCCGGCGGCTATATTACCCGCCTGACAGACATGCTGGCTCAGAAAGGCAAAGGGTCTGATTATGAGTTGATCGGCGCCGGTATCGGCGGCAATAAAATATATGACCTGTACCTGCGGATGGAAAGCGACGTACTGGCGAAACAGCCGGATGTAGTCTTTGTCTACATTGGTGTAAACGATGTCTGGCACAAGCGCACATCGGGAACCGGCACGGATGCGAATAAGTTTGTCGGGTTCTACGAAGCCCTGATTACCAAACTACAGGCGGCAAATGCAAAAGTAATTTTGTGTACACCGGCCGTGATCGGCGAAAAAACGGATTTCTCCAACGAGCAGGACGGCGACCTGAACCAGTACAGCCAGTTGATCCGTGATCTGGCCAAACGCCGCAATCTGCCCCTTTGCGATCTGCGGAAAGCGTTTCTGGACTATAACCTGAAAAATAACCCCGGTAACAAGGAACAAGGTATCCTGACCAATGACCGCGTGCACCTCAACGACACCGGTAACCAGTTTGTCGCCGATTTGATGTACGGCTTTGTAACGGCCAACTAGCCTAAAAAAAGGGAGCAGACGCTCCCTTTTTTATTAACTGTTACTGCGGTCAGGAAATTTCTCGACAATGTCTTTTACCTGACGGGTCAGCTGTTCACCGATCCGTGCCGGATTGCTGACGGCATCCTGAATAGAACCCCGCCAAACCAGTTGTTTGGTCCGGGCATCTACCATATCAACGACCAGCGTACCGGCCTGATATTGCTCCTGGGTGTATTGCGGACCACCCCAGCCCCACCACGATGGACCCCAGCCGGACCAGCCCCAACGACCCCAGCCATAGTAAGGTCCGTACAGCGGGCCGGTATTATTGGCTACAGTGCGGGTCTTCTCCTCCACAAAGAAGTGATAGCCGATCAATAAATCAGGACGGCGGTTGGCCTTAGCCAGGCCTTTGTCATTCAATACCTTATTAACTGCATTTTCAACGTTCTGACTAGCCAGATCGTTATAGTAAAGCGGATTCTGACCGGCTTTTACATCCGAATCCATCCAGGCAAAGGTGCGGTACTTACTGAAATTGACGTTTGCCTTATCGACTGCCACCTTCGGTGCACAAGCCGTAAATGCCAGCACAAGACCGGCAATAATGAGTATGTTCTTCATAACGATAGATCAACTAGATTAATAAAGTAATAACTCCTTCTGCCCGGGAAGGTTTTCAGACTATTTACTAAATCTTACATTTACTGTATGACCCTTAAAACAAATAAAAGCAGAATGGGCAAGCCGGAGGTTGTATTTATCCATCTGGAAGGAGACGAAACGATTGAAGAAGCTAACAACGCTGTTGACATATTGATGGAGTTTTTCCTGTCGCATATCTGCACAGATTTCAGTATTCGGGTCTACGGCCTGACGGCAGAAGATCAGCAACAGTTAAAAACATTACTTTCAGTACACTGTGACGATGAAGAAAATCCGCTGGTCGTTTGTTTCGGCCAAACGCTGGCCGGGAGCGGAAATGCAGTTTCAGCGTGTATACAAAGCCTGTGTCCGAAGCCGATGCCGGGTTTTGGCGAGCAAATACGCTGCATCCTTCAGCCCGTTACACCGGCGGCTATGCTGCTGATGCCCTTTGCCGGTATCCGCCGGAAAACGGTTATGGTCCACTTACCGGCCGAACCCGACTGGCTGGCGGCGATCCTTCCTGCGTTATTTCCTGCGATCCCGAATGCCGTATTCCTGGCAACCGGCCTGCGGCTGAATGGCCGGAACTAGTGCGGATATGTGTACGGTTTGTTCGTTTCCGAACAGAAAATGTCCGGCTTCGTACAGGTAGTTTTACGTCGTTGTTTCTTAACGTATTGATTATCAGTATATGGCATGGTGTGCCATATTGTTGGCACGTTGTTGGCATATCTATTAGCAACAGTGAATAACAACAAATACTGAACAACGTAAGAAACAAGTAAACAACAACAATAAACGACGAACGACCATGTTAACTTTCATCTCACAAATCGGATTAGCTGCAAAATCAAAAGGTATCGTAACAGGCATCATGTTAAGCGCTGCCAGCCTGATGGGCGAAGGCGGAGCAACAATTCCTGCCAAAACCCTGTCATTTGACGCCAGTGTTTACGTAACAACACAAAACAAAGTACGGATGGCGGTTGAGAAAACAACGCCGGAAGTGCTGACCATGACTGTGCGTGATAACACGCAGCAGATAGTATACTCGAAGCAAATCAGCAAAAAAGATATGAAGGTTTCCGTACAGTTCGACATGAGCGAACTGACCGACGGCAAATACGAACTGGAAGTAGCATCGAAAGACGGCAGCATTAAAAAACAGGTTGAGCTGAAAACAGCGACGCAGCAACCTGCCCGCAAAATCTCGATGCTCTAAGCTATAGGCCTGCGGGTGCAGGCAAGACAATAGAGCTCTTATGTAGTAGGGTTTTAGTTTAGGTTAAGAAAATGATTTTTAAAGCCACTCCCGGCATGAGGAGTGGCTTTCTTCGTTATTGGCGGATGATCTTGATAACCAGGTCACGCATGACGTCATTCTGTAGTTTCTTTTGGCGTCCCGCTACGGAAAACGTCTCACTTTTCACCAGCTCGCCGGTTTCGACATCGGTCCAGTCGGCGCGATAGCTGCCACGCGGTAATTCCAGGATCAGCTCGGATTTCCGGACAGCAAGGGGTTCGGTGTAAATCACCCACTGGGAGCGGCCGTTGTGCATACCCCATGCCTGTGCGCCCGGCGAGGCCACCACACATGCAGGCGTCGGCCGCAGCCGGACCAGATCGAGCTGTTCCATGTATTGTTTCAGCAGGCCGAGTTGTTTGCGCAGGGCCACGCTGCCGCCGCCGGGTGCTTTATAGGTCGTATCGGTACCGGTTTCGGCCCCCACCGAAAACGAATAGTCGAGGTGGTTGAACAGCGCACCGCCTGCCAGTATAAACCGCCATGCCTGCCGGCGATAGGTATTATCGCGGCTGCCGGCAAAACCGGTTTCGTTGAAGCCGACGGGTTTGCCAAGGTGATAGTTTTCCGTCACCGCCTGCGGAAAGGCATAGTGAAAGGTAAACAGCGAAACAGTCGGATCCGGATCCGAAACGGGATAATGAAAGTTGCTGATATTCTGCGAAATAATATGCTGATTCGGCAGTGCCGATTCCTCGTCTTTAACCCATCCGGCCACGCGCCGCTGCCAGTCATTAGCCCGTTCGGCTACGACTTCGAGGGTGGCTTTCCAGGCGTTGTCCTTTACTTCACTTTTCGGGAAATATTCGTTCAGGACCAGCACCGTATCTTTCTGATCGGCCCACGGCTCGTTCTGAATTTCGAAATACAGGTTCGGAAAACGGTTCAGTTCACGCACCAGCTTGCGGACATACTGCTCCTGAAACGTAAGGATGTTGCCGTTGAACGGTGTGTTGGCGTTAAACGCTTCGATACTTTCGGTACCGTTGATGTTGTTTTGCCGGTTGAACGGAGCGTGTGCCCATCCTGCACCGTAGTACGACGAGAAAAGCGTGATTTCTACGATGACGTTATTTTTTTCAGCCTCCCGCATAAAATCGGTCAGGCGCTCGAAATAGGCATCGTTCCACTTACTCAGGTCAAATTTGCGGTCGGCCCCGTTCATGCCACCCAGCACATAGCCCGGCTGATCGGAGCGGGCCCAGGGCAACATGAGTTTTTCCGGTTTCGGAGCCAGGGTATTTTTTTCAATACCAAACGCCCCGGGCACTTCAAAATAGGCGCCGGGAAATAACCGGGTAACGTTCAGGCCGTCCTGGCTGAGGGTCCGGAGATAGGTCTTATAGTCGAAATCGGCGTTGATGACCGCGCCGTAGTGTTCACCGGAGCCGATGATCAGCGTGGGTTTTCCTTTGTAGGTGAAGTAGTGAGGGTTCTGGCTGCTGACCGATAACAGATCTTCCCGACCGGTCTGGGCATTAGCTGTAAACCACCCGGCCAGCAATGCAGAGGCTACCAGGATGTATTTCATAAAATTAATGCTTACGTAAAATAACCTATTAAACGTTTCCGGCGGAAAATTGTCTGTTTTGTAGTCAATTTAGTCAAATCTTACCAGGTTGATACGACAGGGCTGAGGAATCAAACCGGAAAAAGCATCTCTGTTACAACCATCGGCACGCAAACCGCGTCTTAAGACTATGCATAAACTACTCACCATCTGTTGGCTTGTGTTGATCGGCATGTCCGCACAGGCTCAAAAAAAGAACATGACAACGCCTTATCAGGCCGGCTGGAAGCAGGCCGACTCGCTGGCATCCAGGGGATTATATCGCTCGGCATTTGACGTTGCGAACCGGATTTATGCACAGGCAAAAGCCGATGCCAATTATCCGGAGTTGATCAAAGCCGCCATGCAGCGGGGCATATACAACTCGTTTCTGGACAGCAATAAAGCGTATCTCTCCCTCATCAGTTCGTTACAGACCGATGTAAAGGAGGTACCTGAACCGGCACGGTCGGCACTGTCGTCAGTGCTGGGCGAAATTTATTGGCAGTACTATCAGCAGAACCGCTGGAAACTGATGAACCGCACGGCAGTGGCGCCGGGCAAGTCTGCTGAGCTGGCGGTAGATACCTGGGATGCCAAACAACTGGTGGCGGCGACCACACAGGCCTATCTGGCGTCGATCCGGAACGCAAGCCTGTTGCAGCAAACGCCGGTAACCTCCTACAGCGCAGTGATTTTATCGTACGAAAAAGCGGAACCCTACAAGGCCCCTACCCCGCTCCGGCCGACGCTGTTTGATGTAATGGCGCACCGGGCGATCTCCTTTTTTCAGAATACCGAAGCTGATATCCAGCGGCCGGTATTCCGGTTTGAACTGGATCAGGCAAACTACCTGAGCAATCCGCAGACGTTTGCGCGGCTGAACCTGCAAAGCCAGGATTCGCTGTCGGGGCGTTTTCTGGCGCTGGAAACGTATCAGCAACTAATCCGCTTCCATCTGAACGATACCGATCCGTCGGCGCTGTCGGATGTTGATGTCTTGCGGCTGAAATTTGTCCATCAGTACAGCGTGCTGCCGGATAAAGAAGAGCGCTACAAGCAGGTATTGCAGGCAGAAGGCAAGCGGCATGCCGGTAAACCCGCCGAAGGCGACTACCTGTTTGCGTTGGCCGAACTGCTGGCCGACGCCAATCCGCCGGTACGCCCGCTCCGGCGCGGCGTTGAGAACAGTACTGCCCCGGGCGACAAATCAGACAAGTGGGATAAAAAACAGGCCGCTGAAATCTGCCGGGAGCTGATCCGGCAGTATCCGGAGACGGTACCCGGTCAGAATGCCCGCAACCTGCTGGCCAGTCTGAGCAGCAAGCAGCTGGATATAACGATCGAGGGCGTTGTAGAACCCCTGAAGCCGTTCCGTGCGCTGATTGGCTATCAGAATGTGAATAAGCTTTATTACCGGATTTACCGTGTACCGGTTCTGTCGCCGGTCTACAATCAGCAGGCTTCGACGGAAGCCGACCTGGCAAAACGTATTACCACACTGGCCAAAACCAAAGCGGTTGCTGTGGGGCAGGCCAATCTGACCGACGATGGCGATTTGCAGCGGCATACCATCGAAATTCCGCTGGGGGCGCTGCCGGCCGGGCATTACAGGATGGTGGCAAGCTCTTCGGACAAGTTCTCGGCCGAAACCGACGAAATCCGGTTTGCTGACCTTGTGGTCTCTAATCTGAGTTATTTAACCGATAACGAATATGACCGACAGGACTACCAGCTATATGTGGTGCACCGGCAAACGGGTGAGCGACAAAAGGATGTAACGGCGGTGCTCTACCATCAGCTACAGCAGGGTGCATGGGCGGTTGATCAAGCCAATTCTGCCAGCCTGAATCAGGCCGGCGGCCGGATTGCCATTCGCAAAACGCTGCCGGCGGGTCAATACTATTTCCGGCTGATTCAAGGCAATGATACCCTCAATACCGAACAGTTCTACAGCAACAACTACCGGCCGGCCGAAACGCCGGAGGAGCGGAAGGTTAAAGAAATCCGCCTCTTCACCGATCGGGCCATTTACCGCCCGGGACAACCGATCTATTTTAAAGGGCTGTATTTCGAAGGGGGTAATAACGCCTACAAGGTAGTCGCGAATGAGTCGGTTGAGGTGGTCCTGCTGGATGCCAACAGTGAGCAGGTGTCTAAGATGACGCTCAAAACAAATGAATTCGGCACCTTCCAGGGCAGTTTTATTGCCAAAGCCGGCAAGCTGACCGGCGTCATGACCATTGGCACCGAAATCGGCTCAACCCGGATCCGGGTCGAGGAATACAAACGCCCGACCTTTGAGGTGACCTCGCCGCCGGTGGAAGGTACGTTCCGGCTGGGGCAACCTGTTTCGGTCAGTGCCAACGCCAAAACCTTTGCCGGAGCCGTTCTCGACGGAGCATCGGTGCGGTATCGGGTGACCCGTAAGCTGTATCAGCCGTGGTGGGAATGGGGCTGGTGGCGGCCACGGCCGGTAAACGCTAATGCGGCCGAGATTGCCAGCGGCGTTGCGACTATGAATGCCAAAGGTGAAACCAGCATTACCTTCACGGCCGCCCCCGACTTGTCGGTCGACGTGAAAAGCAATCCGGTGTTTGAATTTGACGTGACCTTCGACGTGACCGACCGGAACGGCGAAACCCGCAGCACCTTGCAAACGGTACGGGTTAGCTATTCGGGCCTTGAACTGACGCTGCCGATACCGGCCCAGATCGATAACCGGTCGGGACAGCCGGTTGAGGTAAAGATTACCAACACGGCTAACAAGCCGGTGCAGGTACAAAGTGAACTCGTCATTTACCGGCTAACCCCGCCGGCGCGCGCGCTGCGTAAGCGGCTTTGGGAAAAACCGGACTATCAGCTGCTGAGCCGTGCCGAATACGAGCAACAGTTTCCGCACGACATCTACGATGACGAAGACGACATCGTAAACTGGCCGAAGCAGGAAGTCGCCCGCATCAGCAATCCGGGGGCAGTTACGCTGGCCAAAGGCTACGCCTCAGGCGAATACATGGCCGAACTGCTGGCTACCGATGCTAAAACGGGCGCGAAAGCCACGAAGACGGCTTATTTCTCGGTACTGAATCCGGAAAAACCGGATTTGTCGGTCCGGACCGAAAATTTTGTGCGGGTTGAGAAAGCCGAAGTGCCGGTCGGGCAAAACGCCGTGTTCTGGATAGGCAGTCAGCCCGCTAACGGCTGGGTGCTGATGACGGTTGAAGAGCAGGGCAAGACAGCGCGGGAAGAATGGATACAGATCGGCGACAGTCCGAAGCGGATTGAGCTGCCGGTGCTGCCGCGCCATCAGACTGCCAAATACCGCCGCGGTTTTGTTGTACATTTTGCTACCGTCCGTTTCGGCCGGTTGTATACCCAGACGCAGAATATCCGGATACCGGCCGATAACAAAGAGCTGAAAATCGAAACGCTGACCTTCCGCGATAAGCTGAAACCGGGACAGCCGGAAGAGTGGACACTGCGGGTTAGTGGCACGCAGAAAGACCGCATTGCTGCTGAAATGGTGGCTACTCTCTACGATGCGTCACTGGATGCCTTTGCGCCCTTGAACTGGCCGACGTCTTTTTATGCCAGTACCGATGACTTCAGCCAGGGCTGGCACTCGCAGTCGTTCGGTACACACATGGCCTGGGTACCCTTCTGGAGAAACCAGAGCCTGCCTCCGACCGCGCGGCATTATTATCCGTTCCTGACCTGGGGTAATTTTGTTTTTACCGGTAGTTTTTCGCGGCCGTTCCAATACCAGCCGTTTACGAAAGTAGGTACTATTGCAAACGGTAGCATACAGTTTACCATTGACCGTAAAAAGGACGCCATCACCGGGCGGGCGCTCGACAGTGAGGGACAGCCTGTACCTGGCATTACGATTGTACTAAAGAGTACTAAAAAAGGTACTGTTACCGATCAGAATGGTGAATTCAGCCTTGAAACAACAGAGAAAAAGCCTGAACTATCGATCAGCATGGTTGGCTTTATTCCGGTAACGGTTACCATAAATAAAGCGCGCCAAAAAGTGACGATGCGGCCGGATGCACAGGCGCTCAACGAAGTCGTGGTCGTTGGATATGGTACTAAGCGGAAAAGTGATGTTATTGGATCTGTATCAACGGTTAATGCACGGGTTGCCGCTGCCCCGGCTGCTGAAACTATTACGCTTCGTGGGACATCGTCAGTAAACCCTGAAGGTAATGATGTTGCTGATATGGTGGAGCAGTTTGAAAAAGGCCGGAATCAGACCGCTAATACTGCGTCGATCCGCCGCAATTTCTCCGAAACGGCGTTTTTCTTCCCGCAGCTTCAGACCGACAAGGAAGGCCGGATTCTGCTGAAGTTTACGATGCCGGAAGCCCTGACGCGCTGGCGGTTACTGGCGTTTGCGCATACGAAAGACATGCTGGTCGGGACGCTGGAAAAAGAAGTAGTCACGCAGAAGGAGCTGATGATCACGGCCAACTCGCCCCGTTTCCTGCGCGAAGGCGATACCTTGCGGCTGGCTGCGCGGATTAATAACCTGACCGAAAAAGGTCTGTCGGGGACGGCGCGCCTTGATCTGATCAACGCCCTGACCGGCGACATCATTACTGATAAGCTACTGAAACAAACCACGCAGACCTTCACCACTGCACCGCAGCAAAGTACGGCACTGGGTTGGGTACTGGTGGTGCCTTCGGGCATTGAGGCCGTTACGTACCGCCTGACGGCGCAGTCGGGCTCGTTCAGCGACGGCGAAGAGCAGACAATTCCGGTACTGCCAAACCGGATGCTGGTGACCGATGCGTTGCCGTTCTGGGTGGATGGTAATGAGAAACGGACCTTTACGCTGGATGCCCTGGCCAAACTGAATCCTGAAATGCCCGTGCGGCACGAACGTCTGACAGTCGAGGTCTCGGCAAATCCGGTCTGGTCGGCGCTGCAAAGCATTCCGTACCTGATGGAGTACCCGTATGAATGCTCGGAGCAGCTATTCAGCCGGTTGTATGCCAACAGTCTGGCGGCGTATATTCTGGACCAGAAACCGGTATTCCGGCAGGCCATTGAACGCTGGAAAACCGATCCGGTTAACAATCCGCTCGAAGCCAATGCCGAACTGAAAGCGCTGTTACTGGAAAATACGCCCTGGTTGCGGGATGCTAAAAGCCAGAAAGACCGGCAGGCACGTCTGGCCCAGTTCTTCGACGTTAACCGCCTGGCCAACGAACAGCAACAGGCGCTTGAAAAACTCAGTGCGCTGCAAACGGCCGAAGGGGGCTTCCGCTGGTTTGGTGGTATGGAAGCCAATCCGACTATCACCATGCACATTGTGGCAGGTTTCGGTCATCTGGCCAAACTGGGTGTCCGTTTCCCGGGCGACCTTCAGCCGGAAGTAGACAACATGATGGACAATGCCATTAAGTATGTCGATACCCAGATGAAGGACTGGGTCAGCCGGGAGAAGGCAAAAAATGCATGGATAGGCTATTCGGCGCTGCAATACCTCTATGCCCGTAGTTTTTACCTGCAACGCCCGATTCCGGCCGAACTGTTGACGTATTTCAAACCGAAAGTGGTCGAGAAATGGCTGAACGAAAGCCTGCAAGGTCAGGCCATGTCGATGATTACGCTCAACCGTCTGGGCGATAAAAAAACGGCCGCAACGATCATGGCGTCGCTGCGTGAGCGGGCGACAAATGATCCGGAAATGGGCATGTACTGGGCCGAAAATACATCCGGCCTCCGCTGGTATCAGGCACCTATCGAAACGCAGGCACTGCTGATCGAAGCCTTCGACGATATGGGCGCGGATAAAAAACAGCTCGACAACCTCTGCAAGTGGTTACTGCGCCAGAAACAGACCCAGGCCTGGCCATCGACAAAAGCCACTACCGAGGCGGTCTATGCCCTGCTGCTGCGTACCAACGACTGGACAAATCCGTCGAACACGGTCGTTGTAAACGTCGGCGGCATTGCACTGGCCAGTCGGGTGGATAAAACAGAAGCACTGACCGGTTACCAGAAAACCACGTTCGGCCCGGGCGAGATTCAACCGGCAATGGGCCGGATTGAGGTGCAGAAAAAAGGCAACGGCCCGGCATTCGGCGCCATGTACTGGCAGCACTTCGAGCCGCTCGACAAGGTAGTAGCCGGCAGCACCGGCCTGAGTGTGCAGAAAACACTGTACATCCAGCGCGATTCGCCGGCCGGTCCGGTTATTTCACCGGTCGATCCGAACACCAGCCTGAAGCCCGGCGACCTGATTAAGGTTCGGGTGGTACTGGCTACCGACCGCGATATGGAGTATGTTCACCTGAAAGACAGCCGTGCGGCCGGTTTTGAGCCGGTATCGGCCTTATCGGGCTACAAATTCCAGAACGGACTAGGCTATTACCAAGCGCCGCGCGATGCCAGCACCGATTTCTTTATCTCGTACCTCAACAAAGGTACACACGTATTCGAGTACGAACTGCGGGTATCGATCACCGGAGATTTCTCGGCGGGTGTAGCCACCGTACAATGCTTTTACGCCCCTGAATTCACGGCCCATTCAACCGGCAGCCGCGTAAAAGTCCGGTAAGCCCACATCTCGTCACAAAACGAGACCACAGACAAGATCCCGTAGGGATCAAACGTCTATAGCCATTTAATTTATATCGTTCAATACGCAAAACGCCACAGGATATCCTGTGGCGTTTTGTATTATCCAAAGAATCTGCAAAATCAATAAAAAAAATAATACACCGTCCTGGCCTGGCATTTTGCCCGTTTGATATAGATTTTGTACCAGAAAATAAAAGACATTACCGTAAAAGTTATACAAACTCATTGAATGCCTACAAAATAAAAATTGTACTGAAAAGCATGCTGTTAATGCCCTGCAAACCAAGTAATTGACTTTAGAGTATCTTGGTTGTTGACTATCGGTTCTAACCTTGGCCGTACTATTTTAACCAATGGGTTAGCGTCAATAAAATACCGGTAAAACCCAAAAATCAACAACCTGAAGCGTATGAAAAATGTCTTTACTTATGGAATCTTATTTGGCCTGTGTTTACTCGCAACAATTACCGGAGCGCAGGACAAAGGATGGTACGAGGGAAAAATTACGCTGGCATCGAATCAGACGCTGGCTGGCCTGATCAGTTTTAACTGGGACGGAGATGTTGTGCAGGTACGGATGAATGACGGCCGCATCCGGGCCTTTTCACCGGCGCAGGTACAGACCTTTACCTGGGCAACGTCAACGAAATCGGCGCGGGTGTTTGGCGCGTTTCCGGTACCGGCAAAGGCGCTGGGCCATAAATCACGTCATCCGGACCGGCTGGTTTTTCTGGAAAACCACCTGACGGGTCATTATCCGGTATTCCGGCGTTTGCAGAAAAAGCACGGCCTTTTATATATCCGTCCGAATCGGCCGGGCAATGTCGCAAACCAGCAGGATTTTGCCGGCGACCGCGATCACTTCGATTATTTTGTGTACGACGGCAAGGTATTCCGTAATCTGTTCAATTATTACCGCGACATTGAACCGCTCCTGGCCGACTACCAGCCGACGCTTGACGAATTTGCGCGGGCCCACCAGCTGAATCTGCGCGAGCCCATGGCCCAGCTCATGATTATTGATCGGTACAACCAGCTGAAAGCAGCTGAACTGAAAGGGAAAATAGACTTTATGGATACATTATCAGCGCAATAGTAACGTTAACAGGAGCTCTCCGTTCATCACAAATGTTTTGCTATTTGTTGTTATTCTAAACATTTTTGACGATTTCATTGAGAATATGTGCAAAAAGAGCCAATTTCAAGACGTTTTTTGCCAAATTTTCTACTGAATAAACTAACTGAGTTTACCAAATCGTCAACAGTCAATGAAGAGAAGAGACTTTATGCACTTGTCGGGTATGGGTTTTGGCGCCCTGATGGCGTCATCTGTTCCTGTGCTAGGCAATGCTGTTTCGCTGGAAAAACTGCTGGAACCGGGTGCGGATGTGGCTTTTAAAAAGAAGATGGCCGACATCGCCCTGAACGCCGCAAAAAGCAAAGGCGCTACCTATACCGACGTCCGGATCGGCCGCTATTTGCAGCAATACCTGTTTACCCGCGAAACACGCGTGCAGAATATCGTAAATGCCGAATCGTATGGTGTCGGTATCCGGGTAATTGCCAACGGGACCTGGGGCTTTGCGTCAACGAGCGATGTGACCACAGAAGGCATCGCCAAAGCCGCCGAAACGGCCGTAGCCATTGCCAAGGCCAACGCTAAAATCCAGAAAGAACCGGTTCAGCTGGCCCCGCAAAAGGGCGTTGGCGAGGTAAGCTGGAAAACACCGATTAAAAAGAACGCCTTCGAAATCCCGATTCAGGAAAAAATTAACCTGTTGATGAACGTCAACGGTGAGGCCATGAAAAACGGGGCGGGCTTCGTGACCTCGAACCTCTTCTTTGTTAACGAGCAGAAATATTTTGCCTCCACCGACGGGTCCTATATCGATCAGGATATCCACCGGATCTGGCCGACGTTTACCGTGACGGCCGTTGACCGGCAGGCCGGTAAATTCAAAACCCGCGACGCCCTGAGCTCACCGATGGGCATGGGCTACGAGTATCTGGATGGCCTGGCCTCGGAAAAAATTCCGGCACCGAACGGGCTGGTCGGCTACCGGAACTCCTACGACATGGTCGAGGACGCCATTCTGGCTGCTAAGCAGGCAAAAGAAAAAATGAATGCCAAAAGTGTGCAGGCCGGTAAGTACGATCTGGTACTTGACCCCAACCACCTTGGCCTGACCATCCACGAGTCGGTTGGTCACCCGCTGGAGCTTGACCGTGTACTGGGCTACGAGGCCAATTACGCCGGTACAAGCTTCGCGACTCTCGATAAGTGGAAAACCAAAAGCTTCAACTACGGCAGTAAACTGGTCAATATCGTAGCCGACAAAACGCAGCCTTATACGCTCGGTACGGTTGGGTATGATGATGAAGGTGTGCCTTGTAAAAAATGGGATCTGATTAAGGACGGTGTGCTGGTAAACTACCAGGCGATCCGTGATCAGGTAAGCATCCTGGGCGAAAAAGAATCGCACGGCTGCTGCTATGCCGACAACTGGAATTCGGTACAGTTCCAGCGGATGCCGAACGTATCGCTACAGCCGGGTACGGAAAAACGCAGCGTAACCGACATGATCAAGGGTGTTGAAAAAGGCATCTATATCATTGGTCGTGGTTCCTATTCAATTGATCAGCAGCGCTATAACTTCCAGTTTGGCGGTCAGTTGTTCTACGAAATCAAAAACGGTGAGATCGCCGGCATGCTCGAAGATGTGGCTTACCAGTCGAATACGCAGGAGTTCTGGAACTCGTGTGCCCAGCTCTGCGACAAGGACGATTACCGGACGTTTGGGTCGTTCTTCGACGGCAAAGGCCAGCCTTCGCAGGTTAGTGCCGTTTCGCACGGTTGCCCGACAACGCGTTTCAACGGCGTTAACGTAATCAACACCGGACGGAAGATTTGATCATTCTGAACTATTCAGGGGCTGGATCAAACCCAAACTCATCAAACGAACATGGCAATTCTAAGCAGAGAAGAAGCAAAAAAAATTATAGATAAGGTCCTGGCCTATTCGAAGGCCGATGAAATGACCGTGGGGCTGAATGGTGACCGGACAGGCAACATTCGGTATGCACGGAATACCGTATCAACCAGCGGGGAGTCGAATAACCTGTCATTGGCCGTTACGGCGGTATTTGGCAAGCGTTCAGGCACCGCAACCATCAACGAATTCGACGATAAGTCGCTGGAGAAAACCGTTCGCCGGGCCGAAGAAATTGCGCGGCTGGCACCGGAAAACCCTGAATTTGTACCGGCCCTGGGCCCGCAGAACTATCAGGAGACCAAAGGCTTTGTCGATTCAACCGCGAAAATCGATCCCGAGTACCGCGCGAAAGTTGCCTTTGACAGCATCGATGCCTGCGCGAAGAAAAACCTGACCGCGGCCGGTTATCTGGAAGATTCAGCCGGGTTCTCGGCCATTGGCAACAGCAAGGGGCTATTCGGGTATAACCGCGCTACCAGCGTTGACTTTTCCGTAACGGTCCGGACAGCCGACGGCACCGGCTCCGGCTACGTTACCCGCGACTACAACGATACGACCAAGCTGAACGCCCGCGAAGCAACCAACATCGCGGTACAAAAGGCACTCGCTTCAAGCAACGCACGGGCCCTGGAACCGGGGAAATATACCGTTATTCTGGAGCCAACGGCGTCGGCTGAGCTGCTGCAGAACATGATGCGCAGCTTCGATGCCCGTAATGCCGACGAAGGCCGCAGCTTCCTGAGCAAAAAAGGCGGTGGTACGCGTCTGGGCGAAAAACTGTTCGACGAGCGCATTACCATCTACTCCGATCCGTGGAACCCTGAAATTCCCGGGTCGCCCTATACCGGTGATGGCCGCCCGCAGCAAAAAACGACTTGGATTGAAAAAGGGATCGTTAAAAACATGGGGTATTCGCGCTATTGGGCGGAGAAAAAAGGCGTAGCCGCTACCCCGCCTCCCTCGCGGTTTATCCTGGAAGGCGGTACGCAGTCTCTCGCTGACCTGATCAAGAGCACAGAGAAGGGCATTCTGGTGACGCGGTTCTGGTACATCCGCGCCGTTGATCCGCAAACCTTGCTCTACACCGGCCTGACCCGCGACGGGACGTTCTTCATCGAAAACGGCCAGATTAAATACCCGGTTAAAAACTTCCGCTTTAACGAGAGTCCGGTCATTATGCTGAACAATGTCGAGGCGATGGGCAAGCCTGTCCGCGCCGACGGCAACCTGATTCCGCCGATGAAAATCCGCGATTTTACGTTTACGTCGCTTTCGGACGCGGTGTAATCCGCGGGGCGATTGCGCGTGTTTTGGGCAATAATATGGCTTGGGGTGGGTGCAGATGTTTTGGGCGATAATATGGCTTGGGGGTTTGCAGATGTTTTGGGCGATAATATGGCTTGGGGCGTTTGCACACATTTTGGGCGATAATATGGCTTGGGGCGTTTGCACACATTTTGGGCGACCACGTGGGGTCGCCCCTACCGGATAAATAATTCGGGCCGGGATCAATTGCCCGTACGGGCGACCCCACGTGGTCGCCCTTCATTCAAAATCCGTTTCCCTTCATTCAAATCATTAAACCAACAAAACGGGCGACCATTCCTGTATCAGATCATTAAACCAACAAAACAGGCGACCATTCCTGTATCAGATCATTAAACCAACAAAACGGGCGACCATTCCTGTATCAAATCATTAAACCAACAAAACAGGCGACCATTCCTGTATCATTTTTCAAACCAACAAAATGGGCGACCACATGGGGTCGCCCCTACTTATGAACCGTCGTAATTTCATCCAATTGTCGGGGATGGGGATCGGGGGCATTATGCTGCCGGGTATTCCTGTTTCCGGCCGGCCTGTGGCGCCTGAAGCGCTGCTGGAAACCGGCCTTGATGTCGCTGTGAAGAAGCGGCTGGCGGATGCTGCCCTGAATGCTGCCAAGGCAAAAGGCGCAACGTATGCCGATATCCGGATCGGCCGCTACCTGAACCAGTACGTGGTTACCCGCGAAGACAAAGTTCAGAACATCGTCAACACGGAATCCTATGGTGTGGGCGTGCGGGTAATTGTCAACGGGTGCTGGGGTTTTGCTGCTGTGGTGGACGCCAAAAACGAAACACAGACCGCCCGCGCCGCCGAAGAAGCGGTGGCCATCGCAAAGGCCAACGCCAAACTGATGACGCAGCCGGTGCAGCTGGCGCCACAAAAAGGCTTTGGTGAGGTAAGCTGGAAGGCGCCGATCACCAAAAATGCCTTTGAGGTACCCATCAAGGAGAAGGTCGATCTGCTGTTATCGGTCAACGACGCAGCGATGAAAAACGGAGCAAATTACGTGAACTCAGTCTTGTTCATGGTGAACGAGCAGAAGTATTTCGCCTCCACCGACGGTTCGTACATCGATCAGGATATCCACCGGATCTGGCCGACATTCGGCGTTACCTGCATTGATCCGAAATCGGGCAAATTTGAAACGCGGCAGGCGCTGAGCGCACCGATGGGCATGGGCTATGAATACCTCCAGGCCAATCCGTCGGACAAGGTTACGGGCGTGACGACGCGCTACAACAAAGGCTACGACATGCTCGAAGACGCCATTGCCGGGGCAAAGCAGGCCAAAGAAAAACTGACGGCCAAATCGGTTGAAGCCGGTAAGTACGATCTGGTACTCGATCCGTCACACCTGTGGCTGACCATCCACGAGTCGGTAGGTCACCCGCTGGAGCTTGACCGTGTGCTGGGCTACGAGGCCAACTTTGCCGGTACCAGCTTCGCTACCTTGGACAAGTGGCAGTCGAAGACTTTTAATTACGGCAGCAAGCAGGTGAACCTGTTTGCCGACAAGACGCAGAATGGCTCACTGGGTGCCGTGGGCTGGGACGATGAAGGGGTGCAAACCAAACAGTGGGATCTGGTCAAAGACGGCACGCTGGTAAACTACCAGGCGATCCGCGATCAGGTGCACATCATCGGCGAAAAAGAATCGCAGGGCTGCTGCTATGCCGACAGCTGGAGTTCGGTGCAGTTCCAGCGCATGGCCAATGTGTCGCTGGCGGCCGGCAAAACACCGCTCTCGGTTGAGGAGATGATTAAGGATGTGAAAAAAGGGATTTACATCATCGGTGACGGCTCGTTCTCGATTGATCAGCAGCGCTACAACTTCCAGTTTGGCGGTCAGCTGTACTACGAGATTAAGGACGGCAAAATTGCCGGTATGTTGAAAGACGTGGCCTACCAGTCGAACACACAGGAGTTCTGGAATTCGTGCGCACAGGTCTGCGACCAGCGCGATTACCGCCTTGGTGGCTCGTTCTTTGATGGCAAAGGCCAGCCGATGCAGGTAAGTGCTGTATCGCACGGCAGTGCCACGGCCCGTTTCAATGGTGTCAACGTCATTAACACAGCCCGTAAAATCTAATCCTGAACCGATCATGTCAACCATACTAACAGAAGCAGAAGCGAAAGCCTTGCTGAAAAAGGTATTAAGCTATTCAAAAGCCGACGAGTGCGAGGCAAACCTGTCGGGCGATGAACGCGGAAACATCCGGTATGCCCGGAACGAAGTATCGACCAGCGGCTCATTGATTAACCAGAATTTACAGGTACAGTCGGCCTTTGGTAAGAAAGTCGGTATTGCCACCATTGACGAGTTCGATGAGGCTTCACTGGAAAAAGTAGTGCGGCGGTCGGAAGAACTGGCGCGGCTGGCCCCCGAAAACCCGGAATACGTGGGTTTATTGGGTCCGCAGACCTATCTGAAAGCAAACGGCTATTTTGAATCAACGGCCAGCATTACACCGGCCAAACGCGCTGAGGCGGTGGGCAAGAGCCTCGAAATGTGCCGTGGTATCAGCCAGGCAAAACTGACAGCGGCAGGCTTCGAAGAGGACTACAAAGGCTACTCGGCCATGATGAACTCGAAGGGGTTGTTTGCTTACTACCCGAGCACAAATATTAATTTCTCCCTGACCGTCCGGACTGAAGACGGCAAGGGCTCTGGCTATGTGATCCGCGGCTATAGCGACTTCGCTAAGTTTGATCCCGCGGCCTCGACCCGCATTGCGATTCAGAAGTGCATTGGCTCAGTAGGCGCTAAGGCGCTCGAACCTGGAAAATACACCGTTATTCTGGAACCGACGGCGGTGGCGGTGTTGCTGGAACGCGTTTTCTTTGACATGGATGCCCGTTCGGCCGATGAAGGACGGTCATTTATGAGTAAGCCGGGTGGTAAAACCAAGCTGGGCGAGAAGATTGTGGATGAGCGCGTTACGATCTACTCCGATCCGACGCACCCTGAACTGCCGGCCTCGCCGTGGTCGGGCGATGGGCAGCCGCAGGGCAAGGTCAACTGGATCGAAAAAGGCGTGGTAAAAAATCTGTCGTATTCACGGTACTGGGCGCAGAAGCAAGGCAAAAAGCCCCTGCCAGGCCCGAACAACGTGATCATGAACGGCGGCACCATGTCGCTCGAAGACATGATCAAAAGCACGCAGCGTGGTATTCTGGTAACCAAGCTGTGGTATATCCGCGACGTTGATCCGCAGACGCTGCTCCTTACCGGCCTGACCCGCGACGGAACGTTCTACATTGAAAACGGTAAAATCAAGCATCCGATCAAAAACTTCCGCTTCAACGAAAGTCCGGTCATCATGCTCAATAACCTCGATGCGCTCGGCAAACCGGAACGGGTTGTCAGCACCGAATCAAACCAGAATTACCTGTTGCCGCCAATGAAAATCCGGGAATTCACCTTCTCGTCATTGTCCGACGCAGTTTAATTATCCGGCATAGCACATGTAGGGGCGACCCCACGTGGTCGCCCCACTATTTGGCCACATAGTCGCCCTACTATTTGGCCACGTGGTCGCCCTGCTATGTAACTGTGTGGTCGCCCTACTATTTGGCCACATATTCGCCATGCTGCTTTCTTCGTGGTTAAGAACTCAGAGTAGCACTTAACAAACAAAGAGTTAGTTTTTGCCAATATACCAGAATAATAGAACAGACACGATTTGTTTATTAGTCGATTATTCTGAAAATTAGCATATCCCCCATATCACCGGAAGCCTGCGAACGATCTGATCTTATGTATGAACGCCCCATTGTCAGACGCCTGAGCCGGTGTTAACAGAGGTGTTTGTGCCCTTTGTATCTGTTAGCTTTTAACCTAAACATACGCATATACAGTGAATCGTCGTGATTTTCTTCAGTTAACAGGTATGGGGATGGGAGGGCTGATGCTGCCCCATCTGTCTGCCGCGGGAATTCCCGTTCAGGGCCATGCTGTACCGCCCGAATCCTTTTTGTCGTCCGGTATGGACGTTGCCCTCAAAAAACGGCTGGCCGACGCCGCCCTGAATACGGCAAAATCGAAAGGCGCGAGTTACGCCGACGTCCGGATCGGGCGTTACCTCAACCAGTTTGTCATCACCCGCGAAAACAGGGTTCAGAATATTGTCAATACAGAGTCCTATGGTGTCGGTATCCGGGTGATTGTTAACGGTTGCTGGGGCTTTGCGGCCATTGGCGATACGCAGAGTGAAGCCGACATCGCTAAAGCAGCCGATAAAGCCGTTGCGATTGCCAAGGCCAATGCGCGGCTTGTGAAAGAACCCGTTCAGCTGGCACCGCAAAAGGGATTTGGCGAGGTAAGCTGGAAAGCACCGATTACGAAAAATGCCTTCGAAGTACCCATCAAGGAGAAAGTTGATCTGCTGCTGTCGGTCAACGACGCAGCGATGAAAAACGGGGCTAACTTCGTGAATTCGGTCCTGTTCATGGTGAACGAGCAGAAGTATTTCGCCTCCACCGACGGTTCTTACATTGATCAGGATGTACACCGGATCTGGCCGAACTTTACCGTTACCGCCGTTGATCCGGCATCCGGTAAATTCCAGACCCGCAACTCCTTAAGCGCGCCGGTGGGCATGAGCTACGAATACCTGCAAACCAACCCGTCTGACAAGGTAGACGGCGTGACGACACGCTACAAAATGGGCTATGACATGCTCGAAGATGTTGTGGCGGCAGCGAAGCAGGCAAAACAGAAAATTACGGCTAAATCGGTCGAGGCCGGTAAATACGATCTGGTGCTCGACCCCTCGCACCTGTGGCTGACCATCCACGAGTCGGTAGGTCACCCGCTGGAGCTTGACCGCGTGCTGGGTTATGAAGCGAACTATGCCGGTACGAGCTTTGCAACACTGGACAAATGGCAGTCTAAAAACTTTAATTACGGCAGCAATAAGGTAAACTTCATCGCTGATAAAACGCAGGTAGGCTCATTGGGGGCTGTCGGCTGGGACGATGAAGGGGTGAAAACCAAACAATGGGATCTGGTCAAAGACGGAACGCTGGTGAACTATCAGGCGATCCGCGATCAGGTGCATATCATCGGCGAAAAAGAGTCGCAAGGCTGCTGCTACGCCGATAGCTGGGATTCGGTGCAGTTCCAGCGCATGGCCAATGTATCCCTGCTGGCGGGCAAAACGCCGCTGTCGGTGCAGGAGATGATCAAGGATGTGAAGAAAGGGATTTACATCATCGGTGACGGCTCGTTCTCGATTGACCAGCAGCGCTATAATTTCCAGTTTGGCGGTCAGCTGTTCTACGAAATTAAAGATGGTCAGATTGCCGGTATGCTGAAAGATGTGGCTTATCAGTCGAATACCCAGGAGTTCTGGAACTCATGCGTGCAGGTCTGCGACCAGAATGATTACCGGATGGGCGGCTCGTTCTTTGACGGCAAAGGCCAGCCTTCGCAGTCAAGCGCCGTATCGCACGGCAGTTCAACCGCCCGTTTCAACGGTGTCAACGTGATCAATACCGCACGGAAGATTTGACAGAGCACTTCATCATCAAGATAGTAAATAAACATGGCCATCTTAACCAAAGAAGAAGCAAAAAAGATCATTGATAAGGTGTTGAGCTATTCGAAAGCCGATGAACTGAGTGTAAACCTCACTGGCGAACGGACAGGCAACATCCGGTATGCCCGCAATACGGTTTCGACCAGTGGCGAGGCCGAAAATCAGTCGCTCATCGTGACTGCCGTCATGGGTAAACGCACCGGCACCACGACTATCAACGAATTTGATAATGCCTCCCTGGAAAAGGCAGTACGCCGCGCCGAAGAGCTGGCACGGTTAGCGCCGGAGAGTCCGGAGTATGTGCCGATGCTCGGTCCACAGAAATACCTCGATACGCCGACCTTCGCCGAAAGCACGGCTAAAATCGACCCGCTTTACCGTGCGCAGGCGGCTTTTGACAGCATCGATCCCTGCGAAAAAAAGAAGCTGACCGCGGCTGGCTATCTGGAAGACACAACCGGATTTTCGGCCATCGGTAACAGCAAAGGCCTGTTCGGCTATAACCGTTCGACAAGCGTTGATTTCTCCATTACGGCCCGTACAGCCGACGGCACCGGCTCGGGATACGTAGCGCGGGACTTTACGGATACCGCGAAGCTGAGTACCAAAGACGCCACGAACATTGCAATCCAGAAAGCCCTGGCCTCGACCAATGCCCGCGCGCTGGAACCCGGCAAATACACCGTGATTCTGGAGCCTACCGCGGCCGGTAACCTGATTCAGCCCATGCTGTTCAACCTCGACGCCCGCTCGGCCGACGAAGGACGCTCGTTTATGAGTAAAAAAGGCGGCGGAACCCGTATCGGCGAAAAGTTCTTTGATGAGCGCGTTAATATTATTTCCGACCCGATGAATGCCGAGATTCCGAGCTCGCCGTTTGCGGGTGGTGGCGGTCGTTTTGGCGGCGGTGGCCCGGGCGGTGGTGGCGGCGGCCCCGATGGTCGTCCGCAGGAAAAGACGGTTTGGGTAGAAAACGGCGTGGTTAAAAACCTGAGTTATTCGCGTTATTGGGCGGAGAAAAAAGGCGTAAATGCCATTCCGCCGCCGTCGGGCATTATCATCCAGGGCGGTTCGCAGTCGCTGGCCGACCTGATCAAAAGCACGGAAAAAGGCATTCTGGTAACGCGGTTCTGGTATATCCGGGCCGTTGACCCGCAAACGCAGCTTTATACCGGCCTGACCCGCGACGGGACGTTCTACATCGAAAACGGCCAGATCAAATTCCCGGTTAAGAATTTTCGTTTTAATGAAAGCCCGGTAATCATGCTGAATAATCTGGAGGCTATGGGCAAACCCATGCGCGTGAGCGGCCACCTGATTCCGCCGATGAAAATCCGGGATTTCACCTTTACATCCTTATCCGACGCGGTGTAACACCGTTTTCGGGTTTATGTTGGGCGACCGCTTTATATGTTGGGCGACCACGTGGGGTCGCCCGTACGCGGGGGAATTTTATGTTGGGCGGCCACATGGGGTCGCCCATACGGGGATATTTTATGATGAAACCATTTTTTTTTACCCGATTACAATACGCTTCCGGCGACTGGGACACTGACCAGCGGATGCCTTCTAATCTGCTTCACTCGCTGGTTGAGTATACGACTGTGCCGGTTGATGAGAAGGAAAAAGTGGTCAAGCTGGGAAGTAACGATATTTTCAGGAGTCCGTTCTGCTACCTGAGCGGGCATAAACTGGTCGAATTTTCGAGTCAGGAGCGCGATGTGTTCCGGCGCTATGTGGATAACGGCGGCTTTGTGTTTGTCGATGACTGCAACCATGATATCGACGGGCTGTTTGCCAAATCGTTTGAGCAGGAAATGGGCCGGACGTTCGGCCCGAAAGCCTTGCAGAAAATCCCGAATAACCACTCGCTCTACACCTCGTTTTTTAAATTTGAGGAAGGGCCGCCAACGACTTCCTTCGAACTCAACGGCTGGGGCGACGACCTGGTACACGATTACCTGAAGGCTGTTATGGTAAACGGCCGCATCGGCGTACTCTACAGCAATAAGGATTACGGCTGCGAATGGGATTACGACTTCCGGAACAAGCGTTTTCTGGCCGAAGACAATACGAAGTTTGGCGTAAACATCGTCATGTATGCCCTGACCGCCTGACCCGACACATTCGATAAACGGACATTGACAACTATTACAACTTGGAAACACAATCATTAACACACTATAAAGCGTTAGTGGCCAAACTCCCGGATCTGAAAAAGGAGATTGGTAAAATCATTGTCGGACAGCAGGAAGCCATCGACGAAATCCTGATTTCGCTGCTGGCCGGTGGCCATTGTCTGCTGGAAGGCGTTCCGGGACTGGCGAAAACACTGATGGTCAAAACCATGTCGGAAGCGCTGGACATGAGCTTTAAGCGGGTGCAGTTCACGCCTGACCTGATGCCGGGCGATATTGTCGGAACCGAAATTCTGGAAGAAGACCACGAGACCGGTAAAAAGTTCTTTAAATTTAACCGTGGCCCCATTTTCGCCAACGTCGTGCTGGCCGATGAGATCAACCGGACACCGCCTAAAACGCAGGCGGCCCTGCTGGAGGCCATGCAGGAGTACAAAGTGACCTATGCCGGTAACGATTACCCCCTGCCGAAGCCGTTTCTGATCATTGCCACGCAAAACCCGATTGAGCAGGCCGGTACCTATCCCCTGCCCGAAGCGCAGCTCGACCGCTTTTTGCTGTACATCAAACTCAGCTATCCGTCGGAACAGGAAGAACTGAACGTTCTGAAAAGCACAACCGGAACGAGCCGTCCTGAGCTGAACGCTATCCTGAGCGATCAGGACATTATTGAACTCCAGAAGCTAACCCGTCAGGTGCACATCAGCGACGAACTGATCAGCTACATCAACAAGCTGGTGCGGTCGACGCGGCCGGACAGTACATCGTCTGAGTATGTCAAACAGTGGTGCGACTGGGGCGCGGGGCCGCGGGCTGGTCAGGCATTGGTGCTGTGTGCCAAAGGCCGCGCCGTGCTGAACGGACGTTTCTCGGTCATTCCGGACGATATCCAGGCACTGGCCTTTCCGATTCTGCGTCACCGGATGGCGCTCAACTTCAGGGCAGAGGCCGAAGGCATTACAACCGATAAGGTAATTGCAGAGCTGTTGAAGGCAAAATAATTGCCGGCCCGTGGCCGGTAATCTTGGTCCGGCGGGCAGGCATAGCGGAGAAAATCAATGGCGCAATTAGCAACCGACCTTATCAAACTCAATAACCTGCAACTGGCCGGCAAGCTGGTAAGCGATGAGCTGTTGCTGGGTATTCACGGCAGTAAACGGTCAGGCATCGGAACGGAGTTTGAACAATACCGGCATTACGAGCCGGGCGATGACCCGAAACGCATCGACTGGAAACTGTTTGCACGGACCGGTAAGCACCTCGTCCGTGAGTCGGCGACGGAAAGTAATCTGCACGTCCGTTTCCTGATTGATCTGTCGGGTTCGATGAATTACGGCGAAGGAGCCGTCCGGCGGCTGGATTATGCGAAAATCCTGCTGGCATCACTGGCTTATCTGGGTTATCGGCAGGGCGACCAAATGAGCCTGTACGGGTTGCAGGCGGGTTCGCTCCAGACACTGGCCCCCTCCGGAAAACAATCGTTTCAGAAAATTCTGGCCGCACTCCAGATCGCGGAAGCGAAAGGCGACTGGTCGAACAGCGATCCCCGGTTTCCGGAGTTTATGCAGAAACAGAAAGAGATGCTGATTATGGCGTCCGATTTTCTGCAGGTTGGCGACGAGTGGCTGACGCTGATCAAACACGCCGCCAATCCGCGCAGGGAAATTGTCATTTTTCAGATTCTGGGCGATCAGGAGCTGAATTTCGACCTGCGGGGCTTTTACCGGTTCAAGGACCTTGAATCGGGTCGGGAGGTGGAGCTGGATGCTGATGCGATCCGCGAAACCGTCCGGCAGGCGTCGGCGCAGTACATGGCCCGGCTGGAGGAAGCGCTGCGGATTCCGCACGTTCGCCTGATCAAGGTCCGGCTCAGCGATCCCATTGCCATGGTTCTGAAATCATTTCTGATGTAAGGCGGACCGGATCACACAGGGATACTGTTCCGTTTTTGTATACTAGTTACGTACCGAAGCCTCATGGATATGGGTGATTAGCCTCACCCGATTACATAAATGGAGTTACTAAAACCTTATTTTTTATGGAGCGCACTGGCGGTTGCCATCCCGGTTCTGATCCATTTCTGGCATCAGAAAAAGGGAAAGGTAATGGTCTGGGCGGCCATGCAGTGGCTCAGCGAAAAAAATCAGCAACAAAACCGGGGCATACAGCTCGATAACATTCCGTTGCTGATTATCCGCTGTCTGCTGCTGCTGTTGCTTGCCTTTCTGCTGAGTCAGCCGGTCTGGAAACACATGGCCGGAACCGAAACCCGGCAGCGGATTCACCTGATTCAGCCGGACGCCTTTCTGACGCAGAATTTCCGGTTTGAACTGGAAGAGGCGCAGAAAAAAGGCGAACGGGTATACTGGATGTCGCCCCAAACCGATGCCGTGGAGTCGGTAAGCGACCTGCCGCCGATGACGGTAACGAGCCCGTTGCAGGTGCAGGCAGCCATCAACCGGGTAATGCAGAATGCCGGTGATCCGCAGCAAACCGAACTGCATGTCTATGTGGTGAACGACCGGCAGCTGGCGGCCATTCCGCATATTTATACGCCAACTGCATTCAGCCTGCATGCGCCGGTAAACCCGGATCAGAAAACGGCGGCAGCTTATCTGGCCGCTGAGGGAAAGAAACTATTTGTTAATCAGGCAAATACCTTGGTGTCGCAACCCGCGCTCGAAGCCGGAAAATCATTTAAACAGGCGCCTGTTGTTGACCGGCCGCTGACGGTGTCAGTCGCTTATCGGGACAAAGCATGGCAAAAAACGATGATTGCCGCCGTGCAGGCTTTGTCGGATATATACGACATTAAGGTCTCGGTGAATGAAAACGAAAACACGAATACGGCCGTTGACTGGG